>JBFGYY010000225.1:0-5552 GCA_041587095.1 Motiliproteus sp.
CAGGCCATGACCCGCTTCAGTTTTGCTGGTGACCCCTTTATCAAAGATACGCTGTTGCAACGCTTGCGGCACGCCAGGCCCCTGATCTTCGATCTCAAAGATCAGATCGTGGCCCAGGTCGGTCATCGACAGGCGCACTTCGCCATCCGCGCCGCGATGCGATCGGGTGGCTTCCAGGGCGTTATCGATCAGGTTGCCGAGAATGCTGACCAGCAGCTCGCGAGGCAGATTTTCCGGCAGTTCGGTCATATGACTTTCCGGATCGATCAGCAGCGCCAGCCCCATCTCCCGCGCCCGGTTGTATTTGCCCAGCAGGCAGCCGGCAAGAATCGGGTCCGGGACCGCCTCAACCAGCAGCTGGATCAAGGCCTGATGACTGCGGGTTTCCTGGCCGATCAGCGCCAGTGCTTCCTCGCTGGCTCCGAGCTGGATCAGACCTGCGATGGTGTGCAGCTTGTTGGAGTACTCGTGGGACTGGCTGCGTAAACTGTCCGCGTATTGTTGAATACGGGTCAACTGTTGGCTGACCTGATCCAGTTCATCCTTGCGCCGAAAACTCGATACGACTCCGGTGATTGTGTCGCCCTGATGCAATGGCAAACGGTTGACGATCAGATTGCGATCCTGCAGCCAGACTTCCTGATCAAACTGCGGCACACCGGTCTGCAGAACGTCCAGCATGCGGCTATCGGGCAGAACCTCTTCGATGGGCCGGCCGGTAAGCTGCGTGTCTGCGGATAAGCCGAGGGTGTGGATGGCCGTGCGGTTGAAGGTGGTGATGCGCCCTTCGGCATTGATGGCGATGATCCCCTCGCGGACCGATTCGAGGGTCGCATTACGCTCTTCAAACAGGCGTCCGATCTGCTCCGGCTCCAGGCCAAAGATCGCCCTCTTGAAATGGTTGGCGAACCAGAGCGCGGTCAGGACGCTGAGGATAAAAGCCGCGATGATGACCAGCACCAGCGTCATCCGGTAGCGGTCAATGAGCTGTTCCACCCGGTTCAACAGATAACCCACAGAAACGACGCCGATCACCTGTTCGTTGTGCAGGTCGTAGACCGGCGCCCGGGCGCGCATCGACCAGCCGAGGCTGCCCTGCGCCTTGGACACCTGTCCCAGCCCCTGAGTCAGGGTTGGGGTGATGTCATCGTCGTCATCATCGACCATCGATTGGCCGAGCATCAATGGGTTGGGGTGCGAGAGGCGGATGCCGATATGGTCGCCCACCACCACGAAACGTGCAGCGGTTTTCTCGGCCAATGTCAGACTGAGTGGTTGCAGAAAGCCGGTGTCGCGCCGCTCCACCGCCCTGATTATCTCAGGCATGGCGGCGATGGTCTTGGCGACATGCAGGGCGCGCTGCCCCATCTGTTCGTCGAGGGAATGGTTGAGAAACTGCAGGGCGAACAAACCGAGAAAACCGGTCTGCAACAAGGCCATCAGGCCTAGAATCAGCACCATGCGGGTTTTTAACTTCAGTCGGCGCAAGGACAGTGTCATGCGGGGTTCTTTTCTTATTAGGTCAACGGGTTCGACGCAGGCCCGATGCGGGTATCTCGCGATGCCCGAGCGGGTTGCCGTTGCTGTCTGTGCTGTCATGGTAGCGGAGGCGGTGGGTGAACGCCCGTGAACTTTATGCACAAAATAACCAATATGGTTTAAAAAGTCTTTAATTACAGAAGCTTCAATAACAGTGAGTGGCGACATACCTTATCAGCACACAATAAAAATGCTGAGGTAAGCGCTATGTTTTCCCGATTCACCACCGCTAAACGCTCCACGTTACTCGCCGCCGCCATGGCATCCTGCCTGGGAGCTGGTCTGGTTCAGGCCAGTGTCGATTCCGTTCACTTTCTCATTCCCGGCGGCGCCGGAGGTGGTTGGGATGGCACGGCACGGGGTACCGGCGAAGCGCTGACCAAGTCACAGCTGATTAAATCGGCCTCCTACGAGAATATGTCCGGTGGCGGCGGAGGCAAGGCGATTGCGCACCTGATTGAGACCGCGGATCAGAAACAAAATACCCTGATGGTTAATTCGACGCCTATCGTAATCCGCTCGTTGTCCAAGGTGTTCCCGCAGTCTTTTCGCGATCTGACCCCGATCGCGGCGACCATCGGTGATTTTGGCGCGTTTGTGGTGCCGACCAGCTCCAAGTATCAGAACTTCAATGAGGTGGTGGCGGACTATCGCAAGAATCCGCGCTCGGTAGCGGTTGCCGGTGGTTCGGCGCGCGGCAGCATGGATCATCTGGTGGCGGCCATGGCATTCAAGGCGGCGGGCGGCGATCCGCGCCGGGTAAAATACGTGGCCTATGATGCCGGCGGCAAGGCGATGGCGGGGATCCTGTCCGGCGAAGCCGATATTCTCTCTACCGGATTCAGCGAGGCGCTGGCGTTGGCGGCTGCCGGCGAAGTTCGCATCCTGGCTATGACCGGTGACGAGCGCTCCTCGGCGGCTGCCGATGTGCCGACCCTGAAAGAACTGGGTTATGACGCGACGTTTGTTAACTGGCGCGGCTTCTTTGCGGCCCCGGGTCTGTCCGATGCCGCTGCGGCGGAATACGCGGCACTGCTGGAAAAGATGTACAGCACACCGGAATGGCAGGTGGTTCGTGACCGCAATGGCTGGACCGAAACCTTTAAGCCGGGTCGCCAGTTTGTGGCTTTCCTGGAGCAACAGGAGCAGGTGGTGGGTGACCTGATGCGTGAACTGGGCTTTTTAAAGTGAAATGAATTCAGCCACCCACTGACGAGCGCGGCTCGCCGGTGGGTGGTGTTGCACCACCTCGCTTGACGACACACGCCTGACGAAGCCCTTCGCTCAGGCAACTCCCTGAACCGCGCAAGACTACGGGATCTCTACGCCCGTTTGAGGATAGTCCCATGATCATTACCAAGGACCATATCGGCGGCATGTTATTTCTCTGCCTGTCCGTTGCGTATGGCTATTATGCCGGCCAGATTCCGATGCTGCCCGGCGACGAGTTCGAGCCTTTTAATGCCCAGACCGTACCCGGCGCACTGGCGCTGCTGGGGGGCGTTCTGTCCCTGCTCCTGTTGCTGTCAGCACGCTTGGATCCGACCCGCCGCTTGCGCCTGTCCGGATATGATTTTTTGCTGGTCGCGCTGCTGCTGGGGTTGGTTGTTCTGTTTGGTTTCGCGCTGGAATGGCTGGGCTTTCTGGTGTCAACGGTGCTGTTCCTGATCGGCGGCTACTGGCTGTTGGGGGAGCGGCGCATCAGGATTCTGCTGTTGGCATCGGTGCCTTTCGCAGTCGGTATCTGGTTCGCCCTGTCGCAGCTGTTGGATATTTATCTGGCCCCCGGTCGTCTGTTTGCCGCAATCTTTGGAGGCTAATCCCATGTTAGACGGAATTTTTACCGGGCTCGCCACAGCGGTGATGCCTTTTAATCTGTTGATGGTGGTGGTCGGCTGCTTCGCCGGGACCTTTATCGGTATGCTGCCGGGCCTGGGCCCGATCTCCGCGGTTGCCTTGATGATACCCATCACCTACGGACTGGACCCGGCATCGGGCATCATCCTGATGGCGGGCGTGTATTACGGCGCTGTGTTCGGCGGCTCAACCTCATCAATCCTGATCAATGCTCCCGGCTGCGCCAGCACCGTTGTTACCGCTTTTGACGGCTACCCGCTGGCGCAACAGAAACAGGCCGGCAAGGCGCTGGCCCTGGCGGCGTACTCCTCGTTCACCGGCGGGACCATCGGTGCGATTATTCTGCTGTTCGCGGCCCCGGCGCTGGCATCGGTCTCGCTGAGCTTTCAGTCCAGCGATTATTTTGCGCTGATGGTGCTGGGTCTCACCGCCGTGGCGGCGTTCTCGGGTAAAGGTCAGGTCATCAAGGCGATGATCATGACCGTGTTTGGCCTGATGATCGCGACCGTGGGCACCGATGCCATGACCGGCGCGCCGCGCTTCACCTTTGGCAACCTTGATTTGATCGATGGGGTCAGCTTTCTGCTGTTGGCCATGGCGACCTTTGCCCTGACCGAAGTCGTGATGACCGTGCTCAAGCGCCAGCATCTGGAGCAGGAGCCCGAGATGGATATGAATTCGCTGGGCAGCATGAAGCTGAGCTCCGAGGAAGTAAAGGAAGTCGCGCCGACCATCGCCCGCTCCTCGCTATTCGGTTTTCTGGTGGGGGTCCTGCCCGGTGCCGGGGCGACCATCGCATCGTTTCTGGCCTATGGTCTGGAGCGCAATCTGGCGTCGGCGAAGGAAAAGCTCAAATTCGGCAGTGGTTCGTTGCGCGGCCTTGCCGCCCCTGAGTCCGCCAATAACGCCGCCTCGACGGGTTCGTTCGTGCCGCTGCTGACCTTGGGAATTCCGGGTTCGGGTACCACCGCCATTATGCTCGGTGCGCTGATCGCCGCGGGTGTTCAGCCAGGTCCACGCCTGTTTGTGGATAACCCGGAAGTGTTCTGGTCGGTGATCATCTCGATGTATCTGGGTAACGTTGTCTTGTTGATTTTGAACCTGCCGCTGATCCCCTACATATCACGCTTGCTGGTTATTCCGCGTCCGATTCTGATCCCGCTGATCCTGTTCTTCTCCATTACAGGCGTGTATCTGGTCAGCTTTAACAGCTTCGATATCCATATGATGGTGTTTATCACGGTGGCGGCGATCTTTCTTAAGCTGCTGGAGTTCCCGATGGCGCCCATGCTGTTGGGCTACATCCTTGGCGGCATCATGGAGCGCAACCTCAGTCGCTCGATGGTGCTCTCCGACGGTAGTCTGGCCTTTCTCTGGGAGCGCCCCCTGACGCTGGGCATCATGCTGGCCGCACTGCTGGTGCTGATGTTGCCGTTGTTGAGCCTGCTGCGACGGGGCCGGGCTGCTGGAACGGTGCAGACGGCGAGCGAAGGGGAGGGCTGATCTCGGGCCGTGCCGCAACGGTTAGAGAAGATGCGCGAGGGCGGGCCCGGACTCTGAACGGTCCGGGTTAGCTGCGTTTTGGGGCCTGGCACGCGGACCATACCGCGAAAACGGCGCGATACTTAGCGGATTAGCACCGAAAGACGCAGGGCGATGTGAATTTCCAGGGCGCGGGTAGGGTTGCCTAAATGCCCAACCAACCTTTCTATGCTGGCTAGGCGCTGACGCACGGTGTTGACATGTATGTTCAGGCGTTTTGCGACCAGGCTTGCGTTGCTGTTCGCGTCAAAATAGCACAACAATGTCCTGGTCAGTTCGGCGCTGTTTTTTTTGTCATGCGCGAATAGCTTGCCAAGCGTTGCTTGTAAGAACTCATCGAGTGAGGTCCTGTCATGGGTCTCAAACAGGGTTGAATACATGGCCATTTCATTCTGATTCAGGATGCCATTAACCCGCAGGCGCTTGGCAACAAGAAGGGCGCGGCGTAGCGATGTGTAGAGGGAAGGCAGTTCCTCGGCCGTTGCTGCGGGTCTGGATAAAATCCCCCAATAGTGGGTGTTAAGCTCGTTATCAAACAGTTTGCTGCAGGTTTGGACAATATCAGGAGCGGCTTGAGTGCTGCACACGAAGGCGACCACATTGTCTATTTCATC
>JBFGYY010000226.1:0-5532 GCA_041587095.1 Motiliproteus sp.
CTAACGTGCTTCCAGATAGCCTGTGCCAAAGAAAGTGGCACCGGATTGGTGCGAAAGAAGTTAGATAAATTACATTTAATTATATTCTCGAGACTAATTTTATCAATTAGTGTTGCATGCAGTTATATTCTGTGTTCTATTGGACGGACGGTCGAAGGCTGACCTGCAAAATCCGGGTACTCAAAAAAATAATTCAGGATGTCTATCATGGCGAATGCAAACCCCTTCTCAGACAAGAAGCCCGAGAGCGTCTCGCGTCGGGATTTTTTCCGTGTAGCGGCGACCTATGGCATGAGTTCCACCATGCTGGCGGCCACCGCGCTGGGCAGTTTCACCCTGCCGCAACTGGCGCAGGCTGCAGAGGCCACTGCCAACCGCCGTAATAAAAAAGAGGCCAAACATACCCTGAAGTTCGGTGCGTCAGGGTTTAACGAGAATAACCTGCTGATCGAGCGTGCCGGCTGTTTGGATTTTGCCCGCGATATCGAAGACCGTACCGATGGCGAGATTCGGGTCGAATTTATCGGCGATAACCAGATTTGTGGCCAGCTGGACTGTGTCAAGAAGACCCAGCAGGGCATCATCGACATGTTTACGGCGTCTACCCAGAACTCTGCCGGTGCCGCTCCCTATTTGAATGTGCTCGATTACGCCTATATGTTCCCGACACGGGCTTCGCAGTACCACTTCCTTTACCATCCCGACAGCCAGCGCCTGCTACGTGACCCGCTAAAGAAAAAGCATGGGCTGCAGTTCCTGTTTTCCCATTGTGAGCTGCGTGGTTTGCAGATGGGACTGGGCTGGAAAGACAGGCCTCTGATTACCGATATCGATGTGTTAAAAGGTACCAAGAACCGTGTTACGGGTACCCAGCTGGGGCGTATCGCCATGCAGTTGCTGGAACTCAACCCGGTACCCATTGCCTGGTCTGAAACCCTGGATGGTCTCAAGTCGGGGTTGATCGATGGTGCCGAGACCTGGGCGGGTGCGGTAGGTTACGCCAACATGTCACCGGTCGTCTCTCAGTCGGTCGACCTGCGCCTCTTCTGTGGCACCGAAGCCACCATGATGGATGCCAAGGTCTTCGATAGCATGAGTCCGGTGCTGCAGGAAGCGGTGATGGAGTCTGCTTATCTAACCCAGGTTAAAATCCAGGCGGCCCAGGAAGCGGCACTGGTGAATACGGTGGGTGCAACGGTACCGTCGCTGCCGGGTACTCTGTTCGCCCAGCACGGCGTACGTGTTGCGCCTCTATCGGATGAAGTGCGTGCCAAAGCCGAACGTATCTGTGCGCCTGAATTCAACCCTGAGCCCTGGGAGCAATGGCGCGAGCGTCTCGACAAGTGGGCCGGTGGTATCGATACCTATACCGAGATCCACAAGATCGCTCGCGAAATTCCTCTGGACACGCTTGCCGAGAATGTCGAGCCCCGTCGCTGGTGGAAAAACGCCTAACCCCTTTTTTTACTCCTTTATTGGTAACTAAAGACGCCGGTTTACCTCAGGGTAACCGGCGTTATGTTCGCGGGCTTATGTTCGCTGGTATAGAGTTAAAGGTGGTTGGGTTATGGCGACGTTAGAATCGAATGTAAAACAGGGGGATATCTCGCCAGACAGCGGGAAGATCCTAGCGGGTGAAGCAAAAGGGAGAGTGCATATGAAAGTAGGCAAGGCACTTTGCTGGGCTTTTCAGAATATCGAGAGATTTTTCATTATAGTCTCCTACGGGTCGATGACCGGTATTATCTTTATCGAGGTCATTCGGCGGTTTTTATTTAATGAACAGTCGGCCTGGAGCACGACGATACCGATCTACCTGTTCCTGTGGCTTGCATGGATGGGGGCCTCCTACAATACGCTGAAACGCTCCCACCTGCGCTTTACCGAGATGCGGGAACGGCTGTCTTATGGCGCCCAGTTCGGATGTCTCATTCTGGATGCTGTGCTCTGGTTCGTGATGGGAGCGGTGGTGATCTTTTTCTCTGTTGAACAGGTCTATATCTCTTACGATAACTTCTCGATTGTCCAGGGCACCGATAACGTGATGCAGTGGTGGTTCTATCTCGCCACGCCGTGCGCGTGGGCGCTACTGTTGGTGCGCGTCACTCAGAACCTGGTGAGTGACTACCATGACTTTAAAGCGGGCCGGCCTTTAGCTGTGCAATCCGCCACCTTTGGTGATTGAGGAGCTCAGTAATGGACGGATTATTGATTGGTTTGATCAGTTTGGGCATCACCGGTTTGTTTCTGCTTGGTGTGCCTATCTTCCTGGTGATCTCCTTTTGGGTGATCGGTGTCAGCTTGGTGATCGACTTCACCCTGGCCAATGTCGGTGTGACCCTCTATGAGGGACTGAACTTCTATGGGCTGCTGGCGTTACCCTTGTTTATCCTGACCGGAGACCTGATAAACGCTGCCGGTATCGCCAAACGTTTGTCCGACTTTGCTTACGCCTGCCTAGGCTTTATGCGTGGGGGGTTGGGGATGGCCTCTCTGGGGGCCTGCGGCATGTTTGCGGCGATCTCGGGGTCAAACTCTGCCACGACCGCGACCATCGGCAGCATCATGCACCCTGAGATGAAAAAGGGTAACTACAACGAAGAGTTTGCCGCAGCTACCGTGGCCGCCGGTGGCGTTGTGGGGATTATTATTCCCCCCAGTATTATCTTTATCGTTTACGGCTTTATGATGAACCTGCCGATTGGCGAGCTCTTTATGGCGGGCATGATCCCCGGTGCGCTGATGGTTTTCGCTATGATGGCCACCTGTTATTTCGTGTCTTGGCGCAATGGATGGGGGGATCTCATTAAGTTCAGCCCCAAACGTATCGTCAACACCGGTGCCAAGGCGTGGCTTGGGTTTATGGCGATGGGCATTGTGCTGCTCGGTCTCTATACCGGCTCTTTTTCGCCGACCGAAGCGGCGGGGGTCACCACCGGCTTCTGTCTGATTGCCGGGTTGCTGGTTACCCGGAAGTTCGGTATCAAAGACCTGCCGAAAATCATGATGCGCTCGGGTCAGATTACCGGTATGTTGGCGCCCTTGATCGCGGTCTCTGTGGTCATGCAGCAAGTGCTGTCACTGCTGGGAGCCAAAGACTTTTTGACTGGAGTGATTACTTCACTGGGCGGCTTCTATCCCATATTGTTTGCCTGTATGGCAATTGTCTTTTTGGTCGGAGCGGTACTCGAGAGTCTGCCCGTCACGGTGATACTGGCACCCATATTGGCACCCATAGCGGCCTCGATCGGTGTTGACCCGATCCAGTTTGCAGTGATCTTCCTGGTGGGTGCTTCCATTGGCTTCATTACACCGCCCTATGGCTTGAATCTCTACGTGGCCAGTGGCATGACCGGCATTCCCTATTTGCGAATAGTGAAACATGTGGTGCCCTATCTCATAGCGCTTGTTTTGACCTGGTTCGCCATTGCGTTAATTCCTGGGATCTCTCTCTGGATCCTTTCGTAAATCCGGCAGCATTCCCCTCTTCTCAACGAAGAGGGGATCTTAGCGTTGCGCATCTGAGGTATTACGTCGATGCGCTCCTGCAGGCGCAACAATGCCGGACCGGTCTGGTGCACAGGATGTAAGGCGTCCATTGCCTGACTGGAATGCATAAAAAATCCGGAACCCTTGATGTGGGTTCCGGATTTTTTTGTCTGACCAGCAAGCGAAAGGGCTTAACTGCTTGGCATCAGGCGTCAAGACCCTATTTTTGCCTGTGTCGGGAGCTACCGCCTTGCGGTAGCTCGCCCTAAGGTCAGCGCGACAGCGCCTTGATACCGCGCTCCAGCCCCTCCAGTGTCAGCGGGTACATCCGGCCGCCGAACTGCTGGTGGATCATCTGGGTTGAGCGGGTGTAGTTCCAGCTCTGCTCCTGCATGGGGTTGAGCCAGATGCATTGCTCCCAGGTGTCCAGCACCCGCTGCAGCCAGACCTGGCCGGCTTCCTCGTTCATGTGCTCGACGCTGCCAAAGCGCTCCCCCAGCTCGTAGGGTGACATGGCGGCATCGCCGACAAAGATGACCCGGTAATCCCGGCCGTAGGTATGCAGCAGGTCGAGGGTGGGAATGCGTTCCTGAAAGCGCCGGCGGTTGTCGCGCCAGACGCCTTCGTACAGGCAGTTATGAAAGTAGAAATATTCCAGATGCTTGAATTCGCTGCGCGCCGCGGAAAACAGTTCTTCGCAGGTGCGGATAAAGGGATCCATCGAGCCGCCCACATCCAGAAACAGCAGGACCTTGGCGGCATTGTGCCGTTCGGGCACCATTTTCAGGTCCAGCAGACCTGCGTTGCGTGCGGTGCTGCGGATAGTGTCATCGAGGTCGAGCTGGTCGGCGGCGCCGGTGCGGGCGAACTTGCGCAGTTTGCGCAGCGCCACCTTGATATTGCGGGTGCCAAGTTCGAGGCTGTCATCCAGGTTGCGGAACTGGCGCTCTTCCCACACCTTTACCGCACGCTTGTGACGCCCCGGGCCTCCGATGCGAATTCCTTCGGGGTTGTAACCGCCGTGGCCAAAGGGGGAGGTGCCGCCGGTGCCGACCCATTTGCTGCCGCCGGCGTGGCGCTCGTCCTGTTCTTCGAGACGCTGACGCAGGGTGTCGAGCAGTTTATCCAGCCCGCCCAGCGCCTCGATCCGGGCCTTGTCGGCGTCGGACAGCTGGCGCAGAAACTCGGCCGTCAGCCAGTGTTCGGGAATCAGCGCATCACGCAGGTCTTCACCGCCGGGCAGGCCGCCGAAATAGGCGCCAAAGGCGCGGTCGAAGCGGTCGTAGTATTTTTCATCCTTCACCAGGCAGGCGCGGGCCAGCAGGTAAAAGTGATCGATATCACAGCAGGCCAGGCGAGCTTCCAGCGCGGCGAGCAGATCCAGCAGCTCGCGCAGGCTGACCGGTATCTGGGCCTGGCGCAGGCGGGTGAAAAAGTCGATCAGCATCAGCGTGAACCGCGGCGTGCCATAAAGGCCAGGCGTTGCAGCATGTGCACGTCCTGCTCGTTTTTCAGCAGGGCGCCGTAGAGTGGCGGCATGGCGCTGGACGGGTCCTGTTCGGCCAGGGTTTTGGCATCGATGCGATCGGCCAGCAGCAGCTTGAGCCAGTCGATCAGCTCGGAGGTGGACGGTTTCTTCTTCAGGTTGGGTACGTCGCGCAGCGCAAAGAATATTTCCAGGGCTTCATGCACCAGCCGCTGTTCGATGTCGGGGTAGTGCACGGCAACGATTTTCTGCAGGGTGTCGCGATCGGGAAAGGCGATGTAATGGAAAAAGCAGCGGCGCAAAAAGGCATCCGGCAGCTCTTTCTCGTTGTTGCTGGTGATGATCACCACCGGGCGTTTTATGGCCTGAATCCGTTGCCCGGTTTCGTAGACATCGAACTCCATCTTGTCGAGCTCGGTCAGCAGGTCGTTGGGAAACTCGATATCGGCCTTGTCGATTTCATCGATCAGCACCACGCTCTGCTGCTGCGCATCGAAAGCCTGCCAGAGTGGGCCTTTGCGAATGTAGTTGCCGATATCATGCACCCGGGCATCACC
>JBFGYY010000227.1:0-5530 GCA_041587095.1 Motiliproteus sp.
CAGGCAGTTCTGGCGGGTTATTTGCGTAGCTTGAAGCTGTTTTGCTGGCTGGGCTGTATTCCTGAGAACTTAGTCCAGGAAGAACTGAGCGCGGTGAGCTGGTGGCACTGGAAACCACGGATCTGGAATACTGCATCAGCGGCGAGATTCGGCGGATTCGCCGGCAGGAACAGACGTTGGGTCCTGTGGCGCGGATGTTATGGGAGGGCTTTTCGGCAGCAGGAGAGGCGCGGTTATGAACCTGTAAAATTATTATTGTGCACTGCAACAAAAGTGTTGACACTCCTTATCTTCGCCACTAATATGACACCATCAATGTTGCGTTGCACAAAACCTAAGGAGCTCACTATGTACGAGAAATTTTTGGAAGATATGAAAGCCCAGATGAAACCTGTTATGGATCTGGCCGAAACAAACAAGGCAACCATCGAGAAGCTGGCTAACCTGCAGAAAGAAACCATGGCCGACGTGCTGAACGCCAGCATGGAGCAGGTTAAGTCTCTGTCTCAGTGCAAAGACCCTAAGGCTGCTATGGAACTGCAGGTTAACTTCTACAAGGCTCTGGAAGCCAAGATGACTAACTCTGCTGAGCAAGGCATCGCAGCAATGAACTCTGCAAAAGAAGTATTCTCTGCGGCTGTAGAAGAAGCGGCTAAGAAGACTGTTGCAGACGTTGAAACTGCTGTTAAGAAAGCTGCTGGCAAGTAATTCCTGCCCTGCTTCGAAGAACCTCCCGCCGATTTAATCGCCGGGAGGTTTTTTTTGCCCATTTGTCCCCGAGCTGTCACTTATTTCTGTCTGATGTAACGCCTGATCTGCCTTGCCTGTCTTTTGGCAAGAGCTTTTACGATCGCGTGCACTGACACGCGAATTCAACGCCGAAGTGCGACACGCCGCTGCTGCCCGTTTACAGATTTAGGCCAATGTTTTCTTATTGTCGATTCATTAATAAAACATCTTTCGCTAAGATGTTTATCTGTCATGCCTTAATTACCCTTTAATAAATTGGTACCTATAACGTATGGAAGATGTCCTCGTTATCGTCCTTATTTGCGCCGCTGTCTCGCTGATTCTGAATGTGGTGCTCAGAAAACTTCAGGTCGAGTCGGTCATCGGCTATATCCTCACCGGCATGGCGGTCGGTTTTGGCTTCGATCTGGAGCATAACCCCAGCCTTGGTATGATCGCCGAGCTGGGTATTGTGTTCCTTATGTTCACCATCGGACTGGAGTTTTCACCGCAGAAATTGCGGTCGATGAAGAAGGAAGTTTTCCTGTACGGCGTGCTGCAGATGACGTTGACCAGTGCGGCATTTTTTGCGATTGGACACTCGGTGCTAGGTCTTACCCCGGCCGTTAACCTGATTGTCAGTATTGCGCTGGCCTTATCCTCGACAGCTATCGTGCTCAATTTACTGACCAAAAACCGTAAAGTCAGCAGCGGTTATGGACGTAATTCGGTCGGCGTACTGTTATTTCAAGATATTGCGGTAATACCGCTGCTGCTCATGGTGTCGATTATTGCCAGTACCCATGAAAGCGTGTCGGGGCTGCTACTGGATGTGTTGATCGATGGCTCCATTGTGTTTGTGCTGCTATTTGCCGGCGGACGCTTTGTCACGCCCTTTTTAATGGAGCAGGTGATCGCTTCCCGTTCGAATGAGTTATTTGTCGGCGCTATTTTATTGTTCGTGATCGGCGCAGCGCAGCTGGCCCATTCGCTGGGCTTTTCCTATTCGCTCGGCGCCTTTCTCGCGGGTATGGTTATTGCCGAAACGCATTATAAACATCAGGTTGAAGCCGATTTGATCCCGTTTCGTGACCTGTTATTAGGCGTGTTCTTTATCACCGTTGGCATGCAGGTCAATCCGTTATTTGTTCTGGATAATATCATCGCTATTGCCCTGGTTATGACCGGTCTGCTGATGGTGAAAATAGCCGTTCTGTTTGTGATGATGCGCGTTTTCAGCAATACCCGGACTTCGCTTAAAACAGCGTTGCTACTGTCGCAATGCGGTGAGTTTTCTTTTGTCGTATTTGAAACCGCACAAGCCAACAACCTGTTTATGGACCCGGAACTGGGGCAGGTACTGGTGATGGCCATCGTCTTCACCATGATGCTGACGCCGTTTATTTTCCGTTTTCTCGATCCCATTACCGACTTTCTGTCGCGCTCATCGTCAGCGTCGCCTGGCCAGGTTGATGAGGTACCTGATTCGATCGACGGCGAGCAAGTGGTTATCTGTGGGTTTGGCCGGCTGGGGCAGCAGGTGGCACAGCATCTGGAAGAGGCCGGTATCAGCTATGTCGGTATCGAGCTCGATAGCCGAGCGTTCGCTGTTTCGAAGAAGCAGGGCTTACCGGTCGTGTTTGGTAATGTGGGGCGCCGGCAGTTTCTGGAGGGGATCAAGATCGATCAGGCCAGTGCCGTTATTATCGCGATGAGTAATGAACAACGAATTCTGCTGGTGGCTCAATCTATTCGCCAGGCGGCCCCGGATGTGCCGATCATGGTCTGTGCTGCCAACGATCGGCTGAAAGACGAGCTGCTGTTGTTCGGTGTCGCCAATCCGGTGGACAATATCGAACAGACCGCCGCTGCGCTGGTGGAATCGGTGATTAACCGCGTTGAGATCGAGTCGACGTCGTGAATCATTCAGTACGCTTCCGGTGCCGAGCGCTGCGATCGTGCTTCTTTACCGATTATGCGAACTTATTCAGTTTTTGAAGGCGTACGAGGTGATGCTTGCGCGGGGTCCACGAGAATCACCTGGTTACCGCCGTTGCCCTTTGCCTGGTACATGGCCATGTCGGCCTCCCGAATCAGCTGTTCGGCCCGCTCTCCGGCATTGAACAGTACAATTCCGATACTCAGTGTCAGTAACGGCATGCTGTCCGGCGGATCTGACAGTATTCCGGGGGCCTTGCAGACGAAGGCCTCGCGCAAGCGTTCGGCCACCGCCGTGGCATCTTCCTGCGCTGTTTCAGGCAGGATCAGCATAAATTCATCCCCGCCGTAGCGGAAACCGAAGTCGCTGGTGCGCAGTTCGGCCCGCACCAACTCCCCCAGATAAGCGATCAGGTTATCTCCCTGCAGGTGGCCGAGGGTGTCATTTACCCGTTTGAAGTTGTCCATGTCGATGCAGATCAGCGCCAGCGGATGACTGTAGCGGCTGCTGCGCGCCATCTCCTGGGTCAAAATTGCGTGAAAGTGGCGCTGGTTGAACAAACCGGTGAGGTTGTCGGTAATCGAAAGCTGGCGCAGAGACTCTTCCAGTTGTTTGCGGGCACTCAAATCATGGAAAAAGCCGATACTGCCGACTTCCTCGCCGTCCTCTTCGATAAGGGCCGCCGATATCTGGATCGGGACAATGCGTCCGGATTGGGTTTTAAGCGCCGATTCATGGCCTTGAACACGGCCGCGTTGGCCGCACTCATCGCAATACATCAACTTTTTGACTTGGCGGCCCGCGTCACTCGGGTGATAAAAGTCGGCAATGTTCATCTGCCCCTCGACCTCGCTGGCGCTGTATTCCAGCAGCGATTCGGCGGCGTGATTGAACAGGACGATACGACCGGCGCGGTCGATGGCGATGATGGGGTCGGGACAGATGTCCGCCAATTGATCCTGAAACAGTTTGTGCATGGTCTTGTTGTTCTTTTGGTTATGGATCACATGCGTATATCAGAGAGGCGGGACAGGCTGGAGCCGGATAACCCACAAGTCCCTTGCTGAGTCAACGTAGGCAGACTTTACCAGAACGCTGGATCACTGCAATAAACGCAGTAGTCGGCACTGAGCATTATTGGATCTATGTCAATGTTTTGTGGTTTCGTCGCCAGCGACAGGCGCGTGCCAGACCAAGAACAGGTTCGCGCATCAACCGGTCTATGCATCCAGGGCAACCACGTCTTGTGATACCTGCAGCCGGTTAACTTCAATGACAGCCTGGGTACGGCTATAGACCTTTAACTTGCGGAAAATAGCCGTGACATGGGCTTTGACAGTGGCTTCGCTGATGGTTAACTGGTGTGCTATCTGCTTATTCAGAAGCCCTTCGGTCAGTTTCATTAAAATACACAGCTGCGCCGGGGTTAGTGCCTGAAGTTTGGCTGCGAACGTCGCTTCATCGCCGTCAATATCCAACGGATCAACCGTTTCCGGCAACCAGACATCGCCGTCGATGACCGTACTGATCCCGGCCAGAATAGTGTCGAACGAGGATGATTTGGGAATGAAACCCGATGCGCCATAGTTGATCGCACGGCTCATGATGCTCGGATCTTCATTGCCGGAAATCACCACCACCGGCATGGCGGGATTTTGACTTCGCAGCGACACCAGACCACAGAAGCCATTGCTGTCGGGCATATGCAGATCGAGCAACACCAGGTCAGCATCAGCATGGTGTTCGACAACATGCTGCAGAGCCAGCAAAGAGTCGACCTCCAGCAGCACGGCCTCGGGCTTTGCCTGAATGATGATCTGTTTAAGGGCCGCCCGGAAAAGCGGGTGGTCATCGGCGATAATGATCTTTTCAGCCCGTTGCATGTGCAGCTCCTGCTCTGAAATACCCCGTGGCTACGCAGCGAGTATTCCCGCTAGCGCAGGTCGTCCGCTGGTTGACCGACTGCCAAGAGGCTGGTTTTGTTAGTGGAGGTTAATTGTCTTGCGAGGTAGTTAGAAAACTTTGTGTCTGAGGGCAGGGTACCGAGTTCGCTTTTCAACACCCTTAGCGAATCAGCAAAACAATCGATGCTGTTAAAGTCCCTTTCCATCTGCTCGATCAGCATGCCCAGCGCTGCAGGTGTGGCCGTGGACGACAGATAAGCGCTGAAGAAACTATCCAGCCGTTTCATAAATAACGAGCAAAGATTAGATTCGGCTCCTGCGCTGCGGTGCTGGTGATATTGCCGGATCAATATTTGGTTCTTAACATGCAAGTCATTCAGGCGCGGCGTCGAGTCATCATCCAAACGTCTTCCAAGCATTCCGTTGCCCTCTTTCAGGGATTGCCCCGTTTTTATTCTGCGTGCAGGGTCGTTACCCTGGCGCAAAATAAGCGCCAAAGAAACTGTCATTAATAGTGGTAGAGATCTGAGGGATGTCAATGTAACTAGCTGAAAAAAAAGGGTTACATTGTCTTTGTCTAATATTTTTTCCTTAATTTTTGTCGGGACTTTGTTTGATGTAAAGCTAAGCGCTATTCGTTCACAATTCTTCTTAACCCCGGAATCAACCTGCCCGCAGCATGACAAAAAACGTTGCTGTATTGCGATATATCTATCTGATAAAAAACAATGAAGTGCGAATTTGTCTCCATATTTAGTACCAAATTGCGGTTTTTAACGCGACTTTTGTCTTGCTTGTCGTTGTGCGCTGCACAATATGGCTCTATGCTTACTACTCTCTGAGCGTATCGAAGATGTAAGGTGAGTGAGATGAAGGCTCTAACTTCCAGTTATAAGAGCAAGAAGTACCTCCAGATTTCGCGGTCTAGTCATTTGAATTTGGAAGACATCAAAACCTC
>JBFGYY010000228.1:0-5515 GCA_041587095.1 Motiliproteus sp.
AGGGCATGCTGGTGCTGCTCGGCACCCTGACGGGCGGCTACGCCGCCGCCCACCTCTCCCGCCAGCTTCCCCAGCAGCTGATACGAAACGCCGTGATACTCGCCAGCGCTGCGATCACCCTGTACTTCTTTTATTCCGTATATGGACGCTAGACCCTTGTCGCTTAAACCGGCTGCGTCACAGCGCGACGCCCTGCGCCTAGCAAGATTGAAACCAGGGCGGCGGCCCCAAAAACCTGCAGTAGTAGATCACGCCGATCAGTAACCGCGGCGGCAGACCGGTCAGGGGCAGAGCAATATAGAAGGGCGCGCGATATACAGGAACCTGATCCGCACCGGGGCTGCGGGGCAAGACAAGCCCGCAAAGGGCATATGGGAGGCAACAAAAAAGGGCAGCACTTTTCAGCACTACCCTTCTGGATTCAATCCCTGGGGATTGAGCTGACCCGCATCCTGAGGATGCCGGTCAATCAGCGATTTAGATCGCTTCGATGTTTTCTGCCTGAGGACCTTTCTGACCCTGAGTAACAGTAAACTGAACCTTTTGGCCTTCAGCCAGAGTTTTGAAGCCGCTTCCAGCGATTGCGCTGAAGTGAGCGAAAACGTCTGGACCAGACTCTTGCTCGATGAAACCGAAACCTTTAGCTTCGTTGAACCACTTAACGGTGCCTGTTGTAGTAGACATAGGGATACCCTGTTTATTCAAGAATAATTGAGGCCAAATGGCCATTAATTGACTGGAAGTATGGATATTACTTATGGAAACACAACGAGGTACTAAGACAGGACATCGAAAAAGTGTACATAAATATATAAGACGTACTTTCAAGCTGTGCGAATTATATACAGGATCAGCCGAGAAGCAACGACTTATTTTCATTTAAATGCATTTAAGTTTGAAATCCGTTCAGCGAAGCCGATATTTACAGTCATTATACCTGCCTCTTGTGGCCTGCCTTTTGGCGTTGAAGGTCAATCCCTGAACCCCAACGCCAGATACCGGTTGCCAAACGAGCAGTGCGTATTTCGCCACCCGGCTCAGAAGGTTCCCGGGAACGAACCGCCATCCAACAGCAGGTTCTGACCGGTGATAAACCCGGCCTGATTGCCGCACAGGAACGCGCAGGCCACGCCGAATTCATCCGGATCACCAAAGCGTCGTGCCGGGTTCGCCTGCATGCGCCGCTGACGCACTTCGTCCTCCGGTTGTCCCAGACGGCCGGCTTCGGCACTGATGGTGGTGTTGAGGCGATCGGTCGCAAAGGGGCCCGGTAACAGGCCGTTGATGGTCACGTTATTCGCCACGGTCTCCCGGGCCAGCCCGGCGACAAAGCCGGTCAGGCCGCTGCGTGCACCATTGGACAACCCCAGTATCGGGATCGGCGCCTTGACCGCACCGGACGTGATATTGACGATGCGGCCAAAGCCACGCTGCATCATGCCATCCACCACGGCCTTGATCAGGAAGATCGGCGTAAGCATGTTCGCATCCAGCGCGTCGTGCCAGGCTTTTTCATCCCAGTCACGGAAGTTTCCCGGCGGCGGGCCGCCGGCATTATTGATCAGAATATCGGGCTGAGGGCAGGCGGCCAAAACCGCATGGCGTCCAGCTTCGCTGGTGATGTCCGCCGCCACCGCGACCACCTCGACGCCGGTTTCGCGGCGAATCTCGGCGGCCGTCGCTTCCAGCGCTTCGGCGCTACGGGCATTGATCACCAGATTGACCCCTTCACGGGCCAGGGCAAACGCGCAGGCGCGCCCCAAGCCTTTCGATGCCGCGCAGACGATGGCGCGACGCCCTTTAATTTGCAGATCCATACGAACTCCTCGCAACAATGCGTCGCCCCGAGAAGAGGTCGACGGCTAAATATTAGTGTCAACAACCGTTAATACGGGCACCGCTCCCCCCGCAGCCTGATTTCGCCCCGGTGACTGCGATGGCCACAGTTACTGCTGCTGTTGTGCCTGTGCCTGTACCTGTGCGTTTTGTTCCGTTTGCGCCCCGGCAGACCCTGCCGCGGGTTTAAGGCCCTGTTTTGCCAGCACCCTGTCGATGATATAAGCACCGATAGGAATGGCCGACGTTGCCGCCGGTGACGGCGCGTTGCACACATGCAATGAGCGGGGACTGTCCGCAAACAAAAAGTCGTGGACGAGGGTGCCGTCCTCCAGCACCGCCTGAGCGCGAATACCCGCCGGGTAAGGCTGCAGATCGGACAGCGTCAGGCTCGGGCAGTATTTGCGGACCCGTTGCAGATACCCGCGCTTGAACCAGGAATCCCGTGTCTCCGCCAGACCGGTACCGAGATTGTTCCACAGCACCTTCCAGAAGCCGGGAAAGCGCACCATCTCGGCCACATCGCGCAGGCTGATATTGATCCGCCCGTACCCTTCGCGCTTCCAGCCCTGCACGGCGTTAGGCCCGACCGTTACGGAACCGTCGATCATACGGGTCAGGTGTACACCGAGAAAAGGCAGATCCGGATCGGGAATCGGGTAGATAAGATGACTGACCACCTTATTGTGCGCCGGAGGCAGGCGATAATATTCGCCACGAAACGGAATGATCTGAAAGTTACGCCCATTATCGGGGCGGATGCCCAGCATGCGGGTCGTGCGGTCCGCCAGCAAGCCGGAACAGGCGATAAGAAAGCGGCTACGGATCTCACCATCGGGCGTCTGCACCCGTATGCAGTCGACCTCTTCCTGCAGGCCGGTCACTTCGGTGCCCAGGCGCACCTCTCCGCCCATCTCCTGAAAGCGCTCGGCCATTTTCCCGCACACCTGCCGGTAATCGACAATGCCGGTACTGGGTACACGGATTGCGCCGACACCGCGCACATTCGGTTCCAGAGCATGCAGCTGCTGAGCGTCCAGCATCTGCACGTCGATACCGTTTTGCTGGCAACGCTCAAACAACGCCTGCATGCGCGCAGACTCCTGCGCATCGGTAGCCACCAGCAACTTCCCGCACTGCTCGTAGTGAATATCGTTGTCGCGGCAAAACTGCAGCGTCGCCGCCACGCCTTCGCGGCAGAACTTCGCCTTGAGACTGCCCGGCGCATAGTAGACACCGGCATGGATCACGCCGCTGTTGTGCCCCGTCTGGTGACGGGCAACCTGCGCCTCTTTCTCCAGCAGTAAAATTTTGCTGCCGGGTTGCTGCTGTTGCAGCTGCCAGGCGGTAGACAGACCGACGATGCCCCCGCCGATCACCAGATAATCATAACACTTACGCACGATCTCAGATTCTCCTTATCAGGCTGCGGCGGGAACAGTGCGGCGGCTGTACCAGAACAACGCCACAAAGGTCGCCAGTGCCAGCAGATTCAACAGCAGTTCAGGGTGAGGCCAGAGCATGACGCACCCCGCGACCAGCGCCACCAGGCGTAACCCCCAGTTTAACGGCCCCTCCAGATAACCTTCCATAAAGGCGGCCAGCGCATAGATACCGAACAGGCCAAAGGTAAAGATGCCCATCACCTCCAGCGCCGTGCCGCCGATAAAGGGCGTATACGCGAACAGCAGCGGCACAATATACAACCCCTTGGCCAATTTCCAGGCGGTAAAACCCGTTGCCATAGCCGGGGTGCGCGCGATAGCAGCGGCGGCAAAGGCGGTCAGGCAAACCGGCGGCGTGACGTTACTGTCCTGGGACAGCCAGAAGATGATCATATGCGCCGACAGCAGCGCCATACTCAGCGAGCGCGGATCCACCGCCTGCTCCAGCAGCGTACTCTTGAAATCCGACGGCACCAGCGCCAGTAACGCTTGCGCATCCGCCTGCGACATCGCGGCCGTCAACTTAAGCGCCCCTTCCGGATCGGCCAGCATAAAGATCATCCGCGCCGCTTCCGGTAAGGTGCCATCCATCATCATCTGCAGCAGGTAAGATTCGCTGATCAGACCGTATAACGCCGGGGCCGACAGGGTGCCCAATACGATATAGGCCGCCGTCACCGGCAACCCCATCCCCAATACCAGCGAGGCGATGGCAACCAGTATCACGGTAATCAACAGACTGCCATCGGACCAGCTGTTGATCATCAGCGAGAAGGTATTGCCAACGCCGGTGGTCGAGATGACGTTAACGATAAGACCGATCGCCACCAGCAACACCGCCGTGGTCGCCATATTCCGCGAGCCCTGAGCCAGCGCGTCCAGTACGGCCCGCACGCCCATGGGCTTGCTCGACAACCAGGACGCGGCGATGACCGACACAATACTGATGCCCGCCGCATAGGTGGGTGTGAAACCGTAGATCAGCAGACTGACCAGTACCGCCAGCGGCAGTAAAAAATGCCAGCCGCCTTTCAACACCTCGCCGATCGGGCGCGAATCCAGTTGCACCGCTTCGGTATGGCTGCGCTTGGCCTCAATGCGCACGAAAAAACCCACAGACAGGAAGTAAAGTAGCGCCGGCAGCGCCGCCCAGGCGATGATCTCGACATAGGAGATCTGGGTATAGGAAGCCATGATAAAAGCACCGGCCCCCATCACCGGCGGCATGAGCTGCCCGCCGGTCGAGGCTGCCGCTTCGACACCAGCCGCAAAACGGGCCGGAAAACCGGCCTTGCGCATCAACGGTATGGTGATCACGCCCGTGGAAACCGTATTGGCCACCGAGGAGCCGGATACCGACCCCATCAGGCCCGAGCCGAATACGGCAACAAAGCCGGGGCCGCCGATGAAACGACCCGCGGCACACTGCGCCAGCTCGACGATAAAGTCACCGGCGCCGGACTTGACCAGAAATGCGCCAAACAGAATAAACATGAACACGTAGGTCCAGGAGATACGCGCAATGGAACCAAACATCCCTTCGCTGCTGAAATAGCTGCGAAACATCAGGGTCTCGAGGCTGAGGCCTGGGAACTGGAACACGCCGTCCAGATACTGTCCCCACCAGAACACATACGTCAGCGCCACCAGAATCAGAAAAGGAATAAACCAGCCGGTTGTCCGGCGCACCAGCTCCAACGCGATGGCGATCGCCACAAAGGCGGCAACCCAATCGCTGGTATTAAAATGTACGCCACGGTCGTAAAGCGCGCTTTCAAACATGATCAGATACACCGCACTGGCGACCGCCAGCAGACCGATAGCGATATCCAGTCCCAACACCAGCGGCGAGCCGCCATGGGCACGGTTCATCGGGATCATCAGGGCGCAGATCAGTGCAAAGCCGCCAAAATGAATCGCCGAGACCCACAGCTCTGACAGCGTGCCAAGGGTATTAAAATAGATATGGGCCAGGGCAAAGACCACGCCCAGCCAATAGATAGCGCGGCCGACCAGGCCCTGATCGCTGCGCTGCGTCAGCTCAAAACTCTTCAGACGTTGCTCGGTTTCCTGATCCAGCACTGCCGGACCCGGCGGCGCGGCTGACGGTTTCGGGTTTGACGTATCCGCAGACATAACATAGACCTCTGCGCGGCGTACAACACCACGCGGTAATTAATAAACAGTCGCTGCAACTGATACACATGCCTCCGTACCCCACCAGCAGGTAGCAG
>JBFGYY010000229.1:0-5510 GCA_041587095.1 Motiliproteus sp.
GCACTCCCCACCCAACTGACCTCCAATAAAATCTACGAGCGCTTTAACCAGTTCCTCAAGGCTGTGCTACATGAAGACTGCCAGCATCGGCAGTCATTGCTGCTGCACGGTAACGCTTGGTTAATGGAAGAAACAGAAATGGGTGAAGAGGGACGCCCTGGTTTTTCTTGGTTTAACGCCAATAAGCGGGGATTGTTGGCTCCTTTTGCCGTGGGCACGCTTGATCAGGCTTTGATGGCGGTGATGAACGTTCGCCATGGTTTTGTACGTACCTTCGGGCTGGCCGGTAAAGTTGTGATTCTGGACGAAATCCACTCTTACGATTCCTATACCGGTACGCTACTGGATGCCCTGGTGGCGGGGTTGCGGGAGCTGCGATGCACGGTGATTATTTTAAGTGCCACACTCAGTGCCGGGCGCCGTCGTGATCTTCTTGGCACCGAGACGCTATCCGAAGCCTACCCACTGATCACCGCACAACCTTTCCAGGGGGCTAGTCTTCCTCACCGCATCACCGAGGTGAGCGTAGCGGCTGAATCAGGGCCTACTGTGAATCTTCATTTAATCGAGGATGAGCGTCAGGCTCTGGAGGAGGCGCTTGTTCGCGCCGAGCAGGGGCAACAGGTTTTATGGATCGAGAATACCGTCAATGAAGCCCAGCAACGCTATTTGGATTTAGCCGCGCGCAGTGCTGACCTCGGGGTTGCCTGTGGACTGCTGCACTCACGCTACACTGCCTTGCATCGCCAGCGGAATGAGGATAAGTGGGTCGGGTTGTTTGGCAAGTCCGGCTGGTCGGCACGCGCAGAGGGCGGCCGCATTCTGGTCGGAACCCAGGTGTTGGAACAGTCGCTGGATATCGATGCTGACTTCCTGGTCAGCCGGTTCGCGCCCACCGACATGCTGCTGCAGCGCATCGGTCGACTATGGCGGCATCAACACACCCCGCGTCACCCGAGCGCGACTTGTTCAGCCTACCTGCTTGCCCCGGCGCTGGAAACGGCGATCAAGCAGCCCATCGCAGCGTTTGGTCCCAGTGCCTGGGTGTATAGCCCCTACGTGCTCTGCCGTAGCCTGGAGGTCTGGCAGACATTGACGCGCCTGACCCTGCCGATGGATATCAGGGGTCTTATTGACAGTACTTATCAGGATCGTCCTGAACAGGGTGAAATGGCGCGCTGGCTGTATGAATTGGATGAGGGGACCACCCAACCCAAACGCATCGGCCGTCAGGCATTAAGGCAGACCGCTCGGATTACCTTGGCGCAGAGTAGGAACACGCTTCCTGAAAGCAAGGCCCAGACTCGCTACAGCGAAGCCGACGCGATCGACGTGTTATTGCTGCGCAACCTCACCCTGCTTCCGGATGAAAAGGCCAGTCGTTTAACACTGATCGATGGACAACAACTGCTGATTCCCTGGCAGCGACACCGCCTGAGTAAGCGTGCCTGGCGTCAGTTGAGCGCCGCGCTGAGCCGGCATCTGCTCTGCTCTCGAGTTGCGCAGGCGCCTGCTGCGATAAACCTGAAAGTGCTGGAAAAAACCGGCCTGCAGCACTGCTTCTATCTGGGCAATCCACAATTGGACGAGGCGTTGTTAAGAGTCGCCATGGTGGATGACCAAGGCGCGTTGCGAGGGTATCAGGGGGCGCCACTTAATGATCGATATCAACTTAGCTATCGCGATGACATGGGCTATCGCGTCGAGAAAATCAAGGAATGAGCGATGACCAATATCTTCAATCTGATAGATGAACCCTGGATACCCGTCGCTGATGTGGGGCTGATAAGCCTGCGACAGGTATTCTGTGAACCAGGGCTGCGAGCGTTGGGGGGCAGCCCGGTGCAGAAGATCGCCCTGATGAAACTTCTCCAGGCGATTGCTCAGGCGGCTTGTACACCGAAGGATCTGGGCGAATGGCGGGAGCTTGGCTGGCAGGGGATGGCTGAACAGTGCCTGGCCTATCTCGAGAAATGGCATGATCGATTTTACCTCTATGGCGAGCGCCCCTTTCTGCAGGTGCCCGCGATTTCCGAGGCTGTTTGCCAGCGCTTCGGCGCAGTATTGCCCGAAGTTTCTACCGGCAATACCACTGTCCTATCGCAATGGCAGTCAGAAAAAGAATTAAATGATGGTGAAAAAGCACTGCTGCTGGCGGTGCTGATGGGCTTCGCGCTGGGAGGTAAGAAAACCGATAACAGTGCCGTATTGGCGACGGATTACCGGGGTAAGTCCAATGCCAAAGGCAAACCTTCTACCGGCAAGCCCGGCCCCGCTGTCGCGCATATGGGGCTGCTCCACAGTTTCTGCTTGGGCGAGACGCTAACCCAGAGTATTTGGTTGAACTTGCTGACCCAGCAGGACATTGCCGAATCAGGATTGTACCCCCGTGGGTTGGGGGTTGCCGCTTGGGAGTCAATGCCGAGTTCTGAAGACTGTGAGGTCGCGCGCCAGCTAAAAGGCTGTCTGCAGGGGCGGTTGGTGCCTTTGTGCCGGTTTGCGCTGTTAACCGATAGTGGGCTGCATTATTCAGAAGGACTCGCGCATCCTGGGTACGCCGATGGCGTGGTCGATCCCACCGTTGCGGTTAATTTCAGCGGGGCCAAGGCCAAGGCGCTTTGGGTTAATCCTGATAAGCGACCCTGGCGGGAGCTAACCGCATTGCTGGGGTTCCTTCAGGTTCAAGCGAATAGTTTTGAATGTTTGCAGGTTAAAGTTTCCGTCTCACGTGCTTCCAGCCTGACGAGTCGATTTGCAATCTGGTCTGGCGGGATGAAAGTCAGTAGTAATGCCGGTGAGCAGTACGTTTCCGGTGCCGACGATGCCGTTGAGTCGGTCGTGTGGCTGGAGCCGTCAGAGCTGAGCGATATCTGGTTTCAGCATCTCAAGCAGGAGATGCAAGCATTAGAAATTATCGCTAAATCGCTATACGGCTGCGTGAGTGGTTATTACAAACAGTTGCTGACTGATGGTAGCGGCCATGCGGCGCAGTCGACCAACTTGTTCTGGCAACTCTGTGAACGGGATTTTCAGCAGTTGGTGCTCAGTTGCTTTGGTGGTGATCAAGCCCAGACGGAGCTTTACCGGCTACGCCGGCGTTTTGCCGACCATATTCAGCAGCTTTACAACCGTTTCTGTCCACAGGAAAGCGCCCGCCAGTTGGATGCCTGGGCTCAATGCCGACCGAACCTGGCGAAATATCTTAAACAGGAAGTTGAAGAGGAGATTGCATGAGTGAAGTCGAAGCGATGCCGACACCCGCTGCGCCAATGAAACCGGCGCGGTCTGCCCGATTTATTGAAGGCGTTTTGATGCGTTGCCAGCAGGATAAAGGATTGGCCGCCCGTTTGCGTCGAGCGGATAACCCTAACACTGAATATCAGTGCTGGGAGTTGTTGGCGGTCTACGGGATTGATCTTGAAAAACCGTTCGAACGCTTGCCCTACGCCGCTGTCGTCGCGGCCATGAGCCGGGCCAAGGCCGACCGCAACGGGACGCTGAAGCTGGGCCGTGCGATGGCCCGTTGTTATGAGGAGGGTCAGGAAAGCGCACAAGCCAAGGCTAAGCTGCGTCGCTTGCTGGCTTGCACTGATACCGGAGAGGCCTGCCGCATTCTTCGAGGGCTGCTGACCTTGATTGATAGCCGCGTTCCGGAGCCACTGGACTATATCCGCCTGCTGGAACAGTTGTTACGGTTCCACTGGCATCCGCAGCGAGTCAAGGCGCAGTGGGCACAGGAGTTTTACGGACGCAGCGACCAGGCGATTGCAGGGGAGGCGTCATGACCGACTCGCTGATAGCTAGCGTACTGCACCTGGACCGCAAGGCCGTCAAGGCGCTGAAGGTCACCGATCCCTATTCCCTGCACCGCGTGGTGTACAGTCTCTATGCCGATGTGCGCAGCGACCTGGAAAAATCAACCAGTCATGCCAGCGGCATTGTCTGGGCAGATCAAGGCGGGGATTTTTCGGGTCGCCGTATTCTGATGCTGTCCAATCGTTCCCCGGCTGAGAAAGTGCAAGGGCTGTATGGCGAAGTGGCCAGTAAAGCCGTCGGTTCCGGTTTTCTTAATCACGCCAGTTACCGCTTCAACGTCCTGGTCAACCCGACCCGGCGGGACAGCGCCAGTGGCAAGCTGTTACCGGTGAAAGGGCGCGAGGCTATCGCCGCGTGGTTTACCGAGCGTGCAGCCAAGAGTTGGGGTTTTACCATTATGCCCGAACAGTTGCAGGTCGACAGGGTGCGGGTGTTGCAGTTCAACAGTAAGGCGCAGCACCCGGTGACGCTGGCCCAGGCCCAGTTGCAGGGGGCTTTGACGGTGACTGATCCCGCGCGGTTTAGGCAGAGTTTTGCCCAGGGTATCGGTCGCGGACGAGCGTTTGGCTGCGGTCTTTTACAAATTGTTCCGATGATGGACAACCCATTTGATTGAATAAGGATATTGCTATGAACAACCCCTATAAAAACACGCGTATTGAATTTCACATTCTGCAGTCCTTTCCTGTGACCTGTCTGAATCGGGACGATGTGGGGGCGCCGAAAAGCGCTGTTGTCGGCGGTGTTAACCGTGCACGGGTCAGCTCTCAGTGCTGGAAGCGACAGGTACGGCTGGCCATGCCAGAGTTCGGGGTCAAGCTCGGAGTACGGACTAAGAAAGTGGCGGCATTGCTGCAGTCGGCGTGCGAGTCTGTGGGCGCAAACGAAGAGGACGCCACGGTCAGCGCGCAGAAAATGGCCGATCTGTTAAGTGACGATACCCTGCTCTTTATTAGTGAGACGGAGGCGAAGGCGTTTGCTGAATATGCCCGTGAGCGAGAATTTGATCCGGCAAAACTAAAGGATAAGGAACTGGCCAAAGTCGCCAAAAAGGCCCTGACACCAGCCGTCGATGCGTTGGATATTGCTCTGTTTGGTCGAATGGTGGCCAAGGCGGCGGATATGAACGTGGAGGCGGCCGCGTCCTTCGCCCATGCGATCTCGACCCACAAGGTCAGCAATGAGGTGGAGTTTTTTACCGCACTGGATGATCTGCAGGATGAGCCTGGTTCCGCCCATATGGGTAGTCTGGAATTTAATTCTGCCACTTATTACCGCTATATCAGCCTCGATCTTGGACAGTTAGCTCACACGTTGGGGGCTGAAGACCAGTTGGCGGATGGCCCGGTGATGAAGCAGGCGATTGAAGCCTTTACCAAGGCTTTGTTTGTGGCGCTGCCCAATGCCAGGCAGACCACCCAGTCCGGCGCGTCCCCCTGGGAGTTTGCCAAGGTGTTGGTGCGCAAAGGCCAGCGTTTGCAGATTCCGTTTGAAACCGCGGTCAAAGGGCAAGCCGGCGGTTACCTGGAGCCCAGTATCACTACCTTAAAAAGCTATTTAGGCAAGAAAGAGGCGCTGTCTGGCTCATTGTTCGGCAAGCTCGGTGATTACGAGTGGGGTGAGGACGTTAAATACAGCATCGATAAACTGATCGGCGATCTGCAAAGCCATGTTCAGTAGGAGGAGGACCATGA
>JBFGYY010000230.1:0-5491 GCA_041587095.1 Motiliproteus sp.
CGACGTTTAGTGATCGACGTTTAGTGGTCGAAGTGTCGTGGGCGGGTTAAGCTGCGGTTCAGTTGTGTAGCTTCACCATAAAGCCTGAAAAAATTTTCACCCAATTGTGCTGCCTGGCTCAGTCATTCGTGGCTCAGATTGATAGCGCACGTCTGGGGTCGTATTTAAAATAATACTCGATGTTAGCGGAGAATGAATGATGAAAAAGAATATATTAGCTTTGGCTGGTGCTCTAGCTCTGTCTGCGCCAATGTTTGCTTCGGCTGCCGATTACATCACCAATTACAAAGAGATCGTCAAGGCTGCTGATTGGAAAGCGATGAAGACTGTGACGGTCAATATCAGCGAATTTGAATACGATGCTAATCTGACGCTGAAAGCAGGTCAGGCTTACAAGTTTGAATTGATGAACACCGGCGAGAAGAAGCATTACTTTACGGCTCCCAAGTTTTTTAAGAACATCGCCACCCGTAAGGCGCAGGTGAACGGACAGGCAGAGATCAAAGCGGATTATTTTACGGCTCTGGAAGTTCTGCCTGGTGGCCAGCTTGATCTTTATTTTGTTCCGGTCACCAAAGGTGAGTTTGAGGTGTTTTGTACCATCGATGATCACCGTGACGAAGGTATGGAAGATACCATCGTTGTCGAATAATCAGGTTATATCATGATGCGTATCCGCTCCCTGCTGGCCGTTACTATTCTTGGCATTGGTTCCAGTGCATTTGCAGCAACGACGGTACCTGTTGTTGCTCTTGATACGCCACCGGTAGTAGACGGTGACCTTTCCGAGTGGTCGGGTGATTGGCAAGACATTGCCATCCATCCGGCACTGGAAGGTGACGCCAAAAATCGCACCGGTGAACTGGTTGTTCAGCTGCAGGTTGGTATTGCAGAAGAGCGTATATACTTCGCTGCTCGCTGGCCGGACAGTGAGCCGGATACGGTGTATAAACCCTGGGAGTGGAAGAAAAAAAAGTACAAGCGCGGTAAGGATCGAGATGACATGTTTGCGGTGCGCTTCGATATGGCTGGTGATTTTAATACCTGCATGATTGAAGATGCCGATTATAAAGTTGATGTCTGGCTCTGGTCCGCCGGTCGAAGTAATCAAAAGGATTATGCGACCGATATGTGGCATCTGATTACACAGGAAGTCCTCGAGAATGCCGCAGAGTTCGATACGCCGAGTGGTAAAAAGGTGTTTATCAGAAAATCCGCTGACGATGGTATGCCAGGATTTGAAAATAATAAGCCCAAACGGCGCAAAAAGTTCGAGGGTGACGAGTTGCCCGGGATCGAGCTGACGCGCGGTCCCAAAGGCAGCATCGCGGATGTGGCCGCCAAAGGCGTCTGGAAAGACGGATTCTGGCATTTGGAGTTAGGTCGCCTGTTGCACACAGGACACGACGACGATGTAACATTGGCCGGGATCGACACCAAGCGCGGTCAAATCGCCGTTTTTAACAAAGGTTACGCCGAGCATAAAAGCGTCTCGGAGGAGTTGTTGTTCAGCTTTCCCCCGCGTTGATAGTCTTTTTGTGTATTTTTAAGCCCCGTTATGTCTCTTGCCGCCTCTGCTATCCAGTGTGAGGCGCTCCCCCCTTCTTTCAGTTATTGCCAAATTAATTCGCCAGTAGCGGCATGAGTGGATATTATTGTCCGCTTGGTCAATAACCGAGTCCCAGCAGCATTTCTCAGCTACCTCCGTGTGAAGCGGCTGGTCGAATGGCTGCGTACGCAAGTTTTCGGTGTCATTGACCGGTACTAGTAGATAATTCCTTCTACTATTGTTTTGGGTCGCTGGCCAGCAGGCTGTCGCTCAAAATGTAAAAAATTAGGCATTGTGTTGAAAATTGTGCACAATACGCGGCTTTATTCCATAACCCAGCGAGAGAATAACTATGAAAAAACTGATTCTTGCTTTGACAACCCTGATCGCTTCTTCGATGGTCTCTGCCAGCGACATCGATCTGTGGGAAAAATCCACATTGAACGACATCATCAAGCGCGATGAGCTGCAAGTCTGTATGGAAGCAGGCTATATGCCCTTTGAAATGCGTAACAAAAAAGGCGATATTGTCGGCTTTGATGTCGATATCGCACGCTTGATGGCGAAAGAGATGGGCGTCAAGCTAGACCTGCGTAACACGGCCTGGGATGGCATTATTCCCGCACTGTTGACCGGCAAATGTGACATCATCATGTCAGGAATGACCGTTACCGCCGGGCGCAACCTGAAAGTGAATTTTGCTAACCCCTATATCGTGGTTGGCCAAACCATCCTGCTGCGTCCAGACCTGGCCGGCAAAATTAAAAGCTACAAAGACTTGAACAGTCCTGAGTATGTTGTTGCGACGAAGCTGGGTACAACCGGTGATATTGCGACCAAGAAATATATCGGACGTTCAAAAATCCGTCTGTTTGAAACCGAGTCCGAAGGCGCATTGGAAGTTAAAAACGGCAATGCAGACGCATTCGTGTACGACCTGCCCTACAATGCCATCTACAGCGCACAAAACAGTGACGCTGTTGTGCACCTTGACCAGTCCTTTACCTATGAACCTCTTGGTTGGGCTGTGCGTAAAGGTGACCCGGACTTCCTGAACTTCCTTAACAACTTTCTGGCACAGATCAAGGGCGATGGCTCTTACGACAAGATCTACGGCAAGTGGTTTGGTAGCGATAACTGGTTGAAATCAGTTCAGTAAGTAAAGGCATAAATACGAAAGGTTATCTTCCCTCATGGAAAAGCAGTACAACCGGCTATTCTGGCACGCTGTATTTGTCGCCATTCTGTTAGGAATTGGTTTCGGCACTTACTTCGCCAGTAAAAGCATCGATTACACCTGGCGCTGGGAACGGATCCCTCAGTATCTGATCAATACCGAGCCCACGGATATTCGAGCTCCTTTTGATGGCACTGTAACGGTTAAGCGCAGTGTTATCTCGGTTGAACCTGACATGGGTGGAGAGCCTTTCGTCGTCAAGAAGTTCGACAATATCGAGGTCAGCGATGGCGACCTCGTGTTTGAAGGTGACGTCATTGCCGGCGTGGAAAGCATCGAGTTAGGCCCGCTCTCCTGGGGCTTGCTGATGACCCTGAAACTGTCGGTGGTTTCATTGATTTTTGCCCTGATCATCGGTTTGTTTACCGGTCTGGCGCGAATATCAGCGAACCCTGCGCTGAAGAATCTGGCGATTACCTATATCGAGCTGGTACGGGGTACGCCTCTGCTGGTGCAGATTTTTATCTTTTACTTCTTCATCGGCACGGTCATGGATCTGGACCGTTTCACCGCCGGTGTTGCAGCACTGTCTGTCTTTACGGGTGCGTATATCGCTGAAATCGTGCGTTCCGGTATTCAATCGATCGGACCGGGCCAGATGGAAGCGGCACGCAGTCTGGGCATGACCTATGTGCAGGCTATGACTAACGTCATTTTGCCCCAGGCATTTAAACGTACCTTGCCACCCATGGCGGGGCAGTTTATTAATTTGATCAAAGACTCCTCGCTGGTATCGGTCATCTCGATTACCGATCTGAGTAAGGCGGGGCGTGAGGTGGTCAACTCCACGTTTGCACCTTTTGAAGTGTGGTTTACCGTGGCGTTGCTTTATCTGGTTCTGACCGGCTTATTGTCTTGGTTGGTGCAGCGGTTAGAAAAGAGGTTATCTGCCAGTGACTGATCGGATTGAACCGAGCATGATTGTTGCTCACGATGTCGACAAGGTGTATCCCAACGGTTGTCATGCGTTGAAAAAGGTCTCTTTGTCGATTAACAGCGGTGAGGTTGTGGTTATTATCGGGCCAAGCGGTTCCGGTAAATCAACATTTTTGCGCACACTAAATCAGCTGGAGACGATCTCTTCCGGTACGATTCGTATCGACGGCGTGAGTCTTACCGACCGTAAAACGAACATTAACCTTATTCGGGAAGAGGTGGGGATGGTGTTTCAGTCTTTTAACCTGTTCCCCCACAAAACCGCGCTGGAAAATGTCATGCTGGCACCGCTCAAGGTGCGCAAGCTGCCAAAGGACGAAGTGCGTGAAAGTGCTCGTGAGCTGATGTACCGGGTTGGCTTGGCAGAGCGTATGGACAGCTACCCATCACAGTTATCGGGTGGACAGCAGCAGCGGGTCGCGATTGCCCGTGCGCTGGCGATGAAACCAAAAATCATGCTCTTTGACGAGCCGACCAGTGCGCTCGACCCCGAGATGGTCGGCGAAGTGCTCGATGTTATGAAGAGCCTGGCCTCCGAAGGGATGACGATGGTGGTGGTAACTCATGAGATGGGGTTTGCTCAAGAAGTGGCCGATCGCGTCGTCTTTATGGAAGATGGCGAGCTGGTCACCGAAAACACCCCGGAAGCGTTCTTTGAAAACACCCAGAATGAACGCTTACAGCGGTTCCTGGGACAGGTTCTCTAAACGCTTTTTGTTGCTTATGTCTAAAAAACCGCGGCCTTAGGACCGCGGTTTTTTTTGTTACGATTGCTGCGGGTGATTCTGGCAGGCCTGGATGGCTCCGGCTTTTCGACAGTTCCGACGTTGTTCAGGTAGTTGCGTAGTATTTAGTGCCGGCGCTTGTGGCCAGGTTTGCTCTGCCTGAGCGTTGCTGGATAATTCTTTATATCTATTTCTATTCATGTTTTTTGTTTTTATAACAAAAACATCTAGATGTTGGTGTTCGCTAACCTCGTCGTATACGTAGCTTCGTAGCGGTTTATTGAAATAAATAGAAAGGGCTCGGGTTTGTATATGTTTTGCACAAGTACGCCGGAGTACTACATGTTGTGTGCAGGTCGTGGTCTGAATACAATATCTGCCTGTGTAGTGATATTTTAGATAAGACACTAATGTCTTGTTACATCAAGAAAAATTTAAGGGTTCGTTACTGATGACTGCTTCTTTGAAGGTTGTGGCAAAAGCAGAGCAAGAGATTATTCACCAGCCGGCTTCCCTGGACATCTGGGACTCAAAATACCGCCTAAAAACAAAAGATGGTCAGATTCTTGATCAGGACATCGATGCGACATTTAGGCGGGTAGCCCGTGCTCTGGCCGATGTAGAGACCAGTAAGAAGAAGCGTGAAGAGTGGTACGAGCAATTTTTGTGGGCTCTGCGTCGTGGTGCAATCCCCGCAGGACGCGTTATGTCCAATGCCGGCGCCCGTGAGCATAAGCCCGCCACCTCGACCATCAACTGCACGGTGTCCGGCACTGTCTTTGATTCCATGGACGATATCCTGGGTAAAAACCTTGAAGCCGGCCTGACCCTGAAAGCGGGTTGTGGCATCGGCTATGAATTTTCAACCCTGCGTCCGAAAAATGCCTACGTTTCCGGTGCGGGTGCGTACACATCTGGCCCGTTATCGTTCATGGATATCTTCGACAAGATGTGTTTCACCGTCTCCTCAGCAGGCGGGCGTCGTGGCGCACAGATGGCCACGTTCGATATTGGCCATCCTGATGTCGTCGATTTTATCCGTGC
>JBFGYY010000231.1:0-5468 GCA_041587095.1 Motiliproteus sp.
ACTCAAACAGCGTTTCCGGTGCCTACACCGCAGCACCGAAACCAGAGGAGCCCGGCATGCGTCGCACATTTCTTAATCATCTCGCTCAGCAATGTGACGACCTGCGCCAGCAAGGCCTGTACAAAGCGGAACGCGAACTGCACTCACCGCAGCAGGCCACGATCACCGTCGGCGATGGCCGGGAGGTGATCAACTTCTGCGCCAACAACTACCTCGGTCTGGCCAATCACCCGGACCTGATCCGTGCGGCCAAGCAGGGCCTGGATCAGCGCGGCTTCGGCATGGCATCGGTGCGCTTTATCTGCGGCACCCAGGATATCCACCACCAGCTTGAGCATGAGCTGAGCGGCTTTCTCGGTACCGAGGACAGCATTCTTTATTCCTCCTGCTTTGACGCCAATGGCGGGCTGTTTGAGACCCTGTTCGGTCCGGAAGATGCGATCATCAGCGACGCCCTCAACCATGCCAGCATTATCGATGGTGTCCGTCTGTGCCGCGCCCAGCGCTACCGCTACGCCAACAACGATATGGCCGAGCTGGAAGCGCGCCTGATCGAGGCCAAAGACGCCCGTTTTCGCGTGATCGCCACCGACGGCGTGTTCTCAATGGATGGCGTCATCGCCAACCTGAAGGCGATCTGCGATCTCGCCGACCGTTATGATGCCCTGGTGATGGTGGACGACTCCCATGCCGTGGGTTTTGTCGGCGAGCAGGGACGCGGCAGCCACGAATACCATGGCGTTATCGATCGGGTGGATATTCTCACCGGCACGCTCGGTAAAGCCCTGGGTGGCGCCAGCGGTGGTTATACCTCGGGCCGCAAGGAGATTATCGCCTGGCTGCGCCAGCGTTCGCGCCCTTACCTGTTCTCCAACTCGGTCGCACCGGCGATTGTCAGCGCGTCCCTGCAAGCCCTGACGCTGCTGCGCGAAGGCGATGCACTGCGTCGCCAGCTGCAGGAAAACAGCCGCTACTTCCGCCAGCAGATGACTGCCGCCGGCTTTAACCTCGCCGGCGCTGACCACGCGATTATTCCGGTGATGATCGGCGACGCCGCACTGGCGGCACGAATGTCGGAGCGCCTGCTGGCCGAAGGGATCTACGTGGTCGGGTTCTCCTTCCCCGTGGTCCCGCAGGGGCAGGCGCGCATCCGTACCCAGATGTCCGCCCAGCACAGCCGAGCGCAGCTGGATCGGGCCATCGACGCCTTCAGCCGTATCGGTCAGGAACTGGGAGTCATCGCCTGAGAAGCGTTGCCGCAGACCAGGTCAGCCCCGTACCCGATCGATACCGATGAGCCGGCAAGACCGGCTCAAACCAGAACAGGGCCGCCCCGGCGGCCGGTAAACGGTTACGTCCGCACAGCGGGCGCAACAAAGCGAGACCGCTATGAAAACGTTGGCAAAACTCAAAGCAGAACCCGGTATCTGGCTCCATGAGAGCCCGATACCGGAGCCGGGTCATAACGACCTGTTGATCAAAATCCGCAAGACAGCGATCTGCGGTACCGACATCCATATCTATAACTGGGACGAATGGTCACAGAAGACCATCCCGGTTCCCATGACCATCGGTCACGAATATGTCGGCACCGTCGCGGCCATCGGCCAGGAGGTCCAGGGCTTCACCATCGGCGACCGCGTCTCCGGCGAAGGACATATCACCTGCGGTCATTGCCGCAACTGCCGTGCCGGGCGCCGCCATCTATGCCGAAACAGTGTCGGCGTTGGCGTCAACCGCCCCGGCGCCTTCGCCGAGTATCTGGTGATTCCGGCCATTAACGCCTTCAAGATTCCCGAGAGCATCAGCGATGATCTGGCCGCCATCTTCGATCCCTTCGGCAATGCGGTTCATACCGCGCTGGCCTTCGATCTGGTCGGTGAAGACGTGCTTATCACCGGTGCTGGTCCTATCGGTGCCATGGCCGCGGCCGTAGCACGCCACGCCGGGGCACGGCATGTGGTCGTCACCGATATCAACCCCCTGCGTCTGGAGCTGGCCGCCGCGCTCGGCGCGACCCGTACGGTACGCGCCGATCAGGAGGACCTGGGCGCGGTCATGCAGGAGCTGGGCATGAGCGAAGGCTTTGACGTCGGGCTGGAGATGTCCGGTGTTCCCTCCGCCTTCCGTCAGCTGCTGGCCAAGATGAACCACGGCGGCAAGGTGGCCCTGCTGGGCATCCCGTCCACGGAAATGGCCATCGACTGGTCGCAGGTGATCTTCAAGGGACTGACCATCAAGGGGATCTATGGCCGGGAGATGTTCGAAACCTGGTACAAGATGGCCAGCCTGTTGCAGGCCGGGCTGGATCTGTCACCTATCATTACGCACCGTTTCCCTGTCGACCAGTTTCAGGAAGGCTTCGACCTGATGCGCTCCGGGCAGTCCGGCAAGGTGATTCTGGATTGGCAGGCGTAAAGGGTAACAAGTAACGTCCCGCTAACAGCAACAGCGGGACGGATCAGCAAGAGCTACTCCGCCAGCCAGATCAGGCTGGCCATACGCCCCGTAACACCGTCACGGCGGTAGGAGAAGAAGGTTTGCGCCTCGCTGAAGGTGCAGCGATCTCCGCCATAAACGGCGCTGACGCCGCAACGCTGCAGGCGCTGACGTGCCAAGCCGTACAGGTCGGCCAGCCACTTACCCGCTTCGGCGCCGGGTCTGAAACAGGCCTCGGCCCGGGCATCAACGGCGCAGAAACTGCGACGAACCTCATCCCCCACCTCAAAAGCATCGGGGCCGATCGCCGGTCCCAACCAGCACAGAATCTCACCGGGGTCCGCGCCCAGGGTCGCGACGCTGTTTTCCAGCACGCCATCGAGCAGGCCACGCCAACCGGCATGCGCGGCCGCCACCCGGGTACCCGCGCGATCACAGAACAACACCGGCAGGCAGTCGGCGGTCATCACTAGGCAGGCCCGCCCTGTTTGCAGGCTGTAGCTGGCATCGGCGCAGCGTACCTGCGCGTCGTCCTGCGCTTCGACCAGCTCAATACCGTGAACCTGCTGCAGCCATTGCAGCGCCACGTCATCACCGACCACCTGCTGCAGCTGGCGACGATTGGCCAGTACCGCCGCCGGATCATCGTCGACGTGATCGCCGAGATTAAACCCCGCCCAGACACCCTGACTGACCCCGCCCTGACGGGTGGTGCTTAACGCGCGCACAGAGGCCGGCGCAGGCCAGTCGGGAATGATAGGATGAATCGGGTTTAATTCCATTACTCCTCCTGCCAAACCCTTGGCAACCAACCTCAAACAACTGCGTACGGCTTGTAGCTTACAGCTCTTAATAGGTTTCAACCTGACGGAAATCTTCGCGCAGCGCCGCCAGCAGTATCTGCATATCCGCCGGCAGATCCACTTCCCAGGACATCAGCTCACCCGTTTCGGGGTGGTACAGCTCGAGCTTTTTCGCATGCAGCGCCTGGCGACCCAGGTTACGCAGCACTTCCTGCAACTCCGGTGTAATGCCCTTCGGTAACCGGAAGCGTCCGCCGTACAGCTGGTCACCGACCAGCGGATAGTTGATATGGGCGGTATGGACACGAATCTGGTGGGTACGGCCCGTTTCGAGCTTCAGGCGCAGATGGGTATGCGAACGGAACCGGTCCAGCACACGGTAATGGGTCACAGCTTCTTTACCCATGGGATGAACCGCCATTTTCAGCCGGTTCTTGGCATGGCGTCCCATGGGCTCATCCACAACGCCGCCGCCGGTCATCACACCGCTGGCCACCGCCTCGTACTCACGCCCCATGGACCGGTCCTGCAACTGGGCAACCAGATCGGTCTGCGCTTCCAGGGTTTTGGCCACCACCATTAACCCCGTGGTGTCTTTATCCAGACGGTGCACAATACCGGCGCGGGGCACGGAGCCAACCTGCGGGCAATGGTGCAACAGGGCGTTGAGCAGGGTGCCGTCATGGTTACCCGCCGCCGGATGCACCACCAGACCCGCCGGTTTGTTCAGCACCAGAATATGATCATCTTCAAAGACCACATCGATGGGGATATCTTCGGCCTGCCAGCGCTCCTGTACTTCCAGGCTCGCAGCCAGGGTGATCAGTTCACCGCCCAGCAGCTTGTCCCGTACCCGCAGCGTCTTGCCGTCTACCAGCAACTCGCCGCCCTTGATCCACTCCTGTAACCGGGACCGGGAGTAATCGGGGATCAGCTTGGCGACGGCCTGATCAAGGCGGCTGCCGCACATCTCATCGGGGACTCGGATCTCTACGGATATCTGTTCTGACATGAAAAACCTTTCGGATACGGACGGGGCCCGGCTACCGGCACGCGATTGTACGCAGTGACCGCTTTGGTTATGCCGGGGGTCTGTGGTTAAATAGTCGCCCAGTATACCCGAAACTATGGCCACAGCAGAATGTCTGTGGCCGCAGACCGACGACTCCGTTAACGGCAACACAGGATCACTAGCTTCATGCGCCTCTCCCGAATCCTTATCTCCACTGTTCTGCTTGGCCTGCTCGGCGGTTGCTCGCTGTTTGGTGTCGATGAACGGGACTACGCCATCCCGGAGCCCAAGCTGTGGCAGCAGGCGCTAACGGCGCTGGAAGAGAACAATTTCTCGATTGCCGTCGATAAGCTGGAAGAGCTGGAATCACGCTACCCCTTCGGCCGCTTTTCTCAGCAGGCGCAGCTGGAACTGATTTATGCCCACCTGAATTCCCAGGAAGCAGCCAAGGCAAAAGCCAGTGCTGACCGCTTTATCCGCCTGCACCCCCGCCACGAAAACATTGACTACGCCTACTACCTGCGCGGTCTGGCCAGCTATGAAGCGGACAACGATATCACCATGCGCTACCTGCCCACCGATAGCGGCAGCCGTGACCCCGGTGCGGCACGGGAGTCCTTTAATGACTTTTCGACCCTGCTCAACGAATACCCCAACAGCCAGTATGCCCCGGATGCCCGTAAGCGCATGATCCACCTGCGTAATCGTCTCGCGGCCTATGAAGTGGCGGTTGCACGTTTTTACATGAAGCGCGGCGCCTACATTGCCGCCGCCAACCGCGGCCGTTACGTGGTAGAAAATTTCCAGCGCACACCGGCAGTCGCCGAAGCGCTGGATATCTCGATACAGGCCTACGAAAAGCTGGGCCTGCAGGAACCCGCCGATAACTCACGGGCGGTCTTGGAAGCGAACTTTCCTGACTACGGCAAGCCCGTGGCCGAGCCGGAAGTAGAGAACGAATCCAGCGCACTGACCCCGTCGCCCGATGCCGCCCCCGCACTGGCCGTCGAGCAAAACACCGAACAAGAGGCTACGCCGCAAGCACCGCAGAGCTAATCGGATTCGACACGAAAAGATATTAATCCATAGCTTGGCGTGCCTCGTCGGGTCTCGGCCTGCGGCCTAACCCGACCTACTCGGAGCATCTTGAACAGAATAATACCTTGCTAAAACGATTTCCTGATAAAACGATTTCCTGATAAAACAATCACGTA
>JBFGYY010000232.1:0-5468 GCA_041587095.1 Motiliproteus sp.
ATTGACAGCAACAACACCACATTGACAACCCAGGCAGCCGAGCCGCTTAACGCTCTGCGTAAAGGAGATATCGACGCACTTTTTCTGGTAACGAGCCCGAGCACGGCACTGATCCAGACCCTGATCCAACATCCGGAGATCAGTCTGTTCAACGTCCAACGAGCGCCAGCTTACCTGCGCCGCCACAGCTATCTGTCCAGCGTAACCCTTGCTCAGGGAGTGATTGACCCGGCGCGAAACACCCCGCCTGCCCCTATTACGTTGCTGGCACCTGCCGCAACTCTGGTGGTGCAACCTGAATTCCACCCGGCTTTAACCGCACTGCTACTCCAGGCCGCGCAGCAGATTCATGGCAAGCACGGTATATTTTCCGATGCCGACGATTTCCCCGCCGCAGCTCACACGGATTACCCGCTGAACAGCGACGCTAAGCGCTTTTATCGCGCAGGACCACCGTTCCTTCAGCGCTACCTGCCTTTCTGGGCAGCAAACCTGATAGACCGCCTGATCGTGATGCTGGTACCTCTGGTAACCCTGATGATACCGCTAGCGAAAATACTGCCGCCAACCTATCGCTGGCGCGTTCGTTCGCGCATTTATCGCTGGTATGACCAGCTGCGTGATCTGGATTTCGCCGTTGACACGCTTAATAGTGATGCAGATAGTGCTAAACTGTTTGACCGCCTGCACTTGCTTGAAAAAGAGGTCATGGAAGTTGAAGTGCCGAAATCCTACGCAGACACCCAGTACAACCTGCGTCTGCATCTGCGACTAATCCGCGACCGCCTGGAACGCAAATCAGCTATTTTGAAGCATCAACAACAACCAACAGTCCCATGAGTTTACGCATCTTCTTCAGCCTGTTTTTGACCTTCGCGATGCTGCATTCACCTGCAGCTAGCGCCGATAGTTGCAACAAAAACGGGGTTATCGTCTACTCAAAGGACTGCCTTGATCAATTGGCTCGCGACCGGGTCGCTCGCCAGAAAAAACAATCCCCTGCGCCCAGACCAGCAGAGCAAACTACTGCGCCAAACATCGCACCACAACGACGGACTGATACCAACAACGCCACGACAAATGATACCGAGGTTACTATCAGACGGCGCGCCACACCTGCTGTCGCGCCAAGCATGACCGGCCAAACTCAAGCCCCAACTACGCCGGCAAAGAAGTCACCCAGTGCGCCACCTCTACCGACAAGCAATAAGCCCGAAGCAATCAGCACGCAAGCGCCAACCCCGGAAAAGCACCAACTCCCGGTAGCACCCCAAACGACTATCCCTTCGGGTGAGGATCAGATCAAAGCCGTAGCGGACTCTGGTTCAGCATTAGCGGATCAGCACACGAACAGGGCAGTTGCTCCGGCCCCCAGCACAACGCCAGCACCGGAGGGCTCGGCGTCACAGTCACAGTCACAGTCACTGTCACTGGTTAAATCGCAGCCCCCATCAGCAGCCGAGGCAATCAGCCCGGACGACGGCACACAGCCTGATTCTATCCCGTTTCAAATGCCTGACTTGCGACAGCTCAGCGCCGATCGACAACCAGCATCCCCTCTACCCCGCCCGGACTCACCCGAACCAGCCGTCTCGGACGCGCTGGCTTCTCGCCCGGCATCAATGGAGCTAGCTCCAGCAGATCTAGCACCAGCAGATCAAGCGGCCTGCGCGGACGATAAGATTATCCAGGCAGCAGAGAAGGGACTGCTGGACATCCTTAAACAATGCACCCCCAGCCCCGAGCAACTAAACCACATCGACACCCGCCGGCGCAGCTATGGACGAACACCACTGCATTGGGGCGCACTTAGCGGCTCCTCACAACTTGTTGCCTACCTGATCAGCCAGCGAGCAGACACTACCCAGCGCGCCCGCATGGACCGTGGCGCACAGCCTGCACACCTGGCGGCACTATCCGGCAACACCGATATACTGGCTCTGCTGCAAGAGTCGAATAGCGACCTGATGGACAAAGACTATTTAAAGCAGACCCCGCTGCACCTGGCCGCCCGCAACGGCAGCCGGCAGACCGTACAGTGGCTGCTTTCTCAGGGAGCCGATCTCGAGGCCCGTGACAGAATGGGCAGAACACCCCTTATGACTGCGGCACGCTATAACAACCCTGACGCCGCCCAGGCCCTGCTTGAAGCCGGCGCAAACCCTGGACCGACCACCCCCAAAGGGCTAACTGCACTGCATTTTGCCGCCCAACACTCGCTCAGTGTCGCACGCTTACTTCTAAACAGCGGCGTGGATATCAATGCAGAAACCCTAGAAGGCCAAACGCCGTTATCAAGACTGGCGTCGGACCGCTACAACCGTTACCAAACCAACATAGAATTTCTGCTCAACAATGGCGCAACTCTCAGCCATAGCGGTGCAACCCTTCTCTCATCAAGCATTGCCAGTAATCGGTTGTCGCTCTTCAAACAGCTGTTAAGCATGGGGGCAAATCCTGACCAACTGACGCTGTCCCGGTTAAAAAACAAACCATTGTTTGTACAAGCCCTGAATGAAAGCGGCCACCTCTGAGGCAGAACGCTATGCCAGTGCGTGCTGACGGTTGAACATCCTCGCAGCACAACAGCCAGGTAAACAATTGATCCAAATTAGTAAAGTCGACGCAACATTGTAAAACACCTATCCAGCATCCCACCTGCATGTAAAAATGCGGCATAGATTATCAAGGAATGCCAACCATGAGACCAAGGATTCTTACAGCAGCAACATCTCTGAGCGCCGCATTGCTGCTCATGCTTCCCCTACAAGCCCAAGCCGCCAACGAGACCAAGCATTGCCCAAGATGCAGCGAAATTGCCGAAGACATCCACGCAGTCCTGCAGTCTCGTTGCGACACCCCCATGCACCTGTCTCTTATCCGCAAGCAACCGGCGTATATCTTTCTGACCATTTACGACGAAATCAGTAAAGGCGTTGACCCGGACATCAGCATCAAAGTTTATCAAGCCACACTTGACGGCATGGAATGTGACAACATTAACGCGGGCCTTAAAGATGCACGCCGCGTTGCCAGCGAAATAGCGGCCAAGGCTCAATAACACGACGATGATGACAAATCAGCGGCCATCGAATAGTCGACTGGCCCGGTGTATAATCGACCCTGACTATATCATTTGATACAGAGCAGCCGAATATGCCTTTGAATGCGGTATTCTTATCAGATTGTTCAAACAACTCCTGAATCGCTGCAATCCCCGAGGTTACCAAAGCGTTAATGGCTGCAAACCAAACCACTCAAGATTCAATTGAAAACAAACTGAACCCGTTGCCGCTTCGCAACGATGCGAGGCGCTTCTGCGTGGCGCCAATGCTCGACTGGACAGACCGTCACTGCCGGTATTTTCACCGTTTGCTGAGTAAAAACGCATTCCTGTACACCGAAATGGTCACGACAGGGGCGTTGCTGCATGCCGATGTCGGCCGCTTCCTGGATTTTGATCCGCTAGAACACCCCGTAGCACTCCAACTAGGCGGCAGCAATCCCGGCGATCTTGCCCATTGTGCTCGCCTTGCCGAGCAATGGGGTTATCAGGAAGTCAACCTGAACGTCGGCTGCCCCAGTGACAGGGTCCAGAACGGTATGTTCGGTGCCTGCTTAATGGCCGACGCACAGCGCGTCTACGACTGCCTAGCTGCAATGCTCGACTGCGTGGACATCCCCGTGACGATCAAGCACAGGATCGGTATTGACGAGCATGACAGCTACGAATTCCTGCATCAATTCGTTGAAAAAGTAGTCACCTCCGGCTGCTCGACGTTTATTGTTCATGCCCGCAAGGCCATCCTGCAAGGACTCAGCCCAAAAGAGAACCGTGACATTCCACCGCTGATTTACGACCGGGTTTACCGCCTCAAGCAAGATTTCCCACAACTGGAAATTATCATTAATGGCGGAATTAAAACCTTTAGCGATATTGACCAGCATCTAGAGCACGTCGATGGCGTTATGCTCGGCCGTGAAGCCTATCAGAACCCGATGCTTCTCAGCCGTGTTGACCAGCACCTGTACGGCAGCGACGCCGCTGCGGTCGATCTTAGCCGCGTTATCGAGCAGCTTTGCGACTATTGCGATCGTGAACAAGCCAAGGGCGCGCAAGTCGGCTGGATCACCCGTCATGTGCTTGGCTTGTTTCAAGGCCAGCCCGGCGCACGGCGCTACCGGCGCTACATCAGCGAAAACGCCCATAAACCCGGCGCGACCAGCGCCGTCCTGCGCGACGCCGTTGCGCAGCTAACCCTTTCCAACTCCCAACAGGCTTGCACCAACAATCCTGAGAACATCAAAGAGACAAGACTCGATGGCCAACCTGCTTGAGCAACTTAAAACCATAACCACTGTTGTAGCCGATACTGGTGAGTTTGAATCCATTAAACGCTTCGCACCTGTAGACGCCACAACCAACCCGTCACTGATACTCAAGGCCGCCCAGCAAGCCGAATACGCCCCTTTGCTGCAAAATGTCGTGGCGCGCGCGAAAGCCGCAGGCATCGCGCCAGATCAGCGCATCGGCTATATGGCCGATCGCCTGGCCGTCAATTTCGGCCTGGAAATCCTCAAGGTGATACCCGGCCGCATCTCGACAGAAGTTGATGCCCGCCTCTCCTTCGATACTGAAGCAACCGTCAGTAAAGCGCGTGAGATCATCGCCTTATACAATGACGCCGGGGTCAGTAACGAGCGTGTGTTAATCAAAATCGCCTCGACTTGGGAAGGCATTCAGGCAGCCGCCCAGCTGGAAAAAGAGGGCATTAACTGCAACCTGACCCTGCTATTCGGTTTTGCTCAGGCAGTGGCCTGCGCGGAAGCCGGTGCCTTCCTTATTTCGCCGTTTGTCGGCCGCATTCTGGACTGGTACAAAGCCTCCACTGGTCGCGATAGCTATACTGCCAGCGAAGACCCGGGCGTACTGTCTGTGACCCGCATCTACAACTACTACAAGCAGCACGGTTACAACACCATCGTGATGGGCGCCAGCTTCCGCAACAGTGGCGAACTGATCGAGCTCGCGGGTTGCGACCGTCTCACCATCAGCCCGGCACTACTCGATGAGCTGGCCGCCACCGAAGGCACCCTGATACGCAAACTCTCACCGCAAAATCAAATGGCAAGCGAGAACAAGCTTAGCCTGAACGAAAAGCAGTTCCGCTGGATGATGAACGAAGACGCCATGGCGACGGAAAAACTCGCGGAAGGGATCAGAAACTTTACTGCCGACCAGATCAAACTCGAAACACTGTTACAATCGCTGTAATCTGAGAGCGGTAACAGATCACCTGAGGAGCACATTCGGCTCTTCAGGTTTTCAGGTTTTCAAAATGATGCAGCCTGAAACCCGACTGCGGATGAAGGATGCGCGAACACGCATCCTGAATACTCAATAATCTACGCCCTTGCCTGTAGCCTGTAGCCTGTAGCCTGTAGCCTGTAGCCTGTAGCCTGTAGCC
>JBFGYY010000233.1:0-5444 GCA_041587095.1 Motiliproteus sp.
CAATCGCTTTCGGGCGCCGCCGAACGCAACGAGCAGATGCTGTTTGTCTGCGTCGACAACGAAGGCTACATGAACACCGGTATGCAGAGTTCCGGTAGCACGCCGGCTGGCTCCTGGACCTCCACCACCCCGGTAGGCAAGGCTATGCAGGGCAAACGGACCGACGCCAAGAGCATGGCGAAGATCATGATGATGCATAACTGTGAATACGTCGCGACCGCCTCGCTGGCTTTTATGGACGATTTCTACGCCAAACTGGACAAGGCGATTGAAGCGGCCAAAACAGGCTTCGCTTATCTGCACGTGTATTCCCCCTGTCCGACGGGTTGGCGTGTGCCGTCGGAGGCGACCATCGAAGTCTGCCGCCGCCAGGTCGAAAGCAATTTCGTCACTCTCTGGGAGTTTGATCCCGAGCGGGGAATGCGCTTTACCCGCTCGGTTGACCAACCGACACCCCTCGCCGACTACCTGCGGCTGATCGGAAAATACCGTCACCTCGATCATGCCCAGATTGACCATCTGCAACAGCAGATCGACCGCCAGATCAGCAGTCTGAAGCGCGTCGAACAGAGCGCCGCGGCCGGATCGACCACGGCACTGAACACCCCGTTAAATGAAGATGTAGCGCTGTAAGGCAGTAAGCCGGATTCGATCAGCCGATCGGCAGTAACAATGCAGAAATCATCGGTTAGATGCGTATCGACACACAAGAATAAAAACAGGAGATCAGCAAGATGGGTGCGGAAACGGCAATAAATACCGCGGACAGAACCGATTATGGCTATATGCACCAGCCCGACATCGAAACGCTGCCACGGCCGAAACTCGAGGCGCTGCAGTTACAGCGCCTGCAAGCAACATTGCGCCATGCCTATGATAACGTCCCGCATTTTCGCAAGCGCTTCGAGGCCAGCGATGTGACTCCGGATGACCTGCAGTCGCTGGCCGATCTGGCGCGCTTCCCGTTCACGGTCAAGACCGACCTGCGCGACAACTATCCGTTTGGCATGTTTGCGGTGCCCCAAGGCAAAATTGCCCGTGTGCATGCGTCCTCGGGCACCACCGGCAAACCCACGGTGGTCGGTTATACGGCCGGGGATATCAGCAACTGGGCCGATCTGATGGCCCGCTCCATCGCCTGCGCCGGGGGGCTGCCCGGCGATACGCTGCACAACGCCTACGGCTATGGTTTATTTACCGGCGGACTGGGAGCCCATTACGGCGGCGAGCGTCTGGGCTGTTCGGTGATCCCCATGTCCGGCGGCAACACCGAGAAACAGGTCGTGGTGCTGGACGATTTCAAAGCCAATGTGCTCTGCGCGACCCCGTCCTATGCCCTGAATATCGCCGAACATGCCGAAAAAGCCGGTATCGATCTGAAGAACAGCCCGTTACGGGTCGGCATCTTCGGTGCCGAACCCTGGTCGGAGCAGATGCGAAGCCAACTGCAGGAAAGGCTCGGTATTAAAGCCGTGGATATCTACGGCTTATCGGAGATCATGGGACCCGGGGTGGCCGTGGAGTGCTGCACCGAACAATCGGGCCTGCACGGCTGGGAGGATCACTTCCTGTTCGAAGTGATCGACCCTCTGTCCGGCGAACCGCTGCCCGTCGGTGAGACCGGCGAGCTGGTCATCACGACGCTGACCAAAGAAGCGCTGCCGATGATCCGCTACCGCACACGGGATATCACGCGCTTGTCCCACGAACCCTGCGCCTGCGGGCGCACCCATGTGCGCATTCTGCGCGTCACCGGCCGCAACGACGATATGATGATCATCCGCGGCGTTAACGTCTACCCGTCACAGATCGAATCGGTTCTGGTAGGTTTTCCCGACCTGTCACCCCACTATCAGCTGGTGATCCGCCGTGAAGGGGTACTGGACACGCTGGAAGTCAGCATCGAAGCCGATAGCTGGGCCGATGAACAGGACTATGCAACGATCGCCAATAAAGCCCGTCAGCATATCAAAGCGATAATCGGGGTCAGCTGTGATGTGCGGGTGCTGGTACCGGGCAGCATTCCGCGCTCTATGGGCAAGGCGGTACGTGTGAAGGACAAGCGTTAGCCGGCAAAACTCTCACCAACGACGGTGCTAAACGCGGGGGCGTTTGCACCGTTTTCACGCCTACAGCCCGGTTGTGCGCCGCCGCAACAGAGACTACCGCCATCAGGAGATAATTCACCATGCCCACCGCACGCTTAACCGCCCTACGCCATGCACTCACCCTGGAAGCCGACGGCATGGCCTACTACCGTCAGGCCCGCGACCAGGCAACCTCAGCCATCGGCCAGCAGATGTTCGAATTTTTGCGCCGCTCAGAGGAGGATCACATCAGAGCGATCAAGCAGCTCTACCATGCTCTGGAAGAAACCGGGGACTGGCCATCACAGCAGCCGGGGCTGACGGACACGGCAGCCAGCCATGAGAATATCTTCAGCCGCGCCCTGCAGGAGATCGCCGCGGGTATTCTGCCTGCGAACGATGACCTGCAAGCCCTGCACCTGGCAGCCGAATTTGAGCGACGCGGCGAAGATTTTTACCAGCAACGTGCCAGCGACTGCGAAGACATTTTCGAGAAAAGTTTTTACCACAACCTGGCGTTGGAAGAAGCCGGACACCTGCGTAATATTGAAGAAGCGATCGAGCTGTTGGAAAATCCTGATGGTTTCTTTATGCAGCGCGAAGCCGGGGCACGGAGCCTGTAAGCGCTCTGCGCCGGCTATGGGCGCACCGAATCCCGATTAATAACAGACTTGATTCCGACCCGCTGCTTTGGCTGTATAAAGCGCCTGATCGGCGGCCTTGAGCGTATCCGTTCGCGGTTGATATTCGGCAACACCGATACTGATGGTGACCGAGACGCCCGGCCTCTTGTTGTTCTCGCCTCCCCGCTGCTTCCGGCCTTGCTTGTTGTTACCGGGCCGCTGTACATGACGCAGTTGCAGATAACTCTGCTCGATAGCGGCCCGCAACTCCTCGAGCGGCTCGAGAGTCTGCGCCAGTGCGCGGCCAGAGAACACCACGCAGAACTCCTCGCCGCCGTAGCGATAAGCTTTGCCGAGCCGCACACGAGCGAGTTTCGTTGCCACCATTTTCAACACCTGATCGCCGGTATCGTGACCATGGCGATCGTTAAATTTCTTGAAATGATCGACGTCGACCATCGCCAGGCAATACTGCCTGCCCAGGCGCATCAAGCGCTCATTCAGGGCGCGCCGCCCGGGCAGGCCGGTCAGGTCATCGATGTAGGCCAGACTATGACCGTGGCGCAACAGGCCAAACAGCCAGAGTGCCAGCAACAGGGACAGAATCAGACTCACGTCACGGCTGGATACGGGCTGTAATAGCAGGCCACAGGTAACAGCGCAGGAGATCAGCAGATACGCATCAAAACGCCCCCGGTGGCGCAGTAACCGGATCATGATAATCAGCGTCGCTAACGCCAGAGCGGCGAGGGTAACCAGTGGCAGAGGCAACCGAGGCAGACTGCCGGGATGGAATTGAAGCCATCGAGTCAGGAGATCTGACTGGTAGTGGACGGCGGCAACGGTGGCGCACAGCTGAATCGCGATCCAGAAAAAGCGTGCAAACGCTATCGGGTTAAACAGCCCCCGCTCACGATACCACGCGATCTGGGCCAGATTTAATGGCAGCAGTACCACCAGCACCTGATGATAGAGTGGGTCCAAAGCGGGGTAAAAACTAAGATCGGTTAACAGAATCAGCAGGCAAGCAAGCAGACTGCGAGTACTGTTAAAGTGCCAGCCGAGCAGACCGATCAAAGCCCCCAGCACGAAAGGAAGAGAAGGCAGCAGCTCCTCCCAGGGTGAAGAGAACACAGGCAGTTGCGGCAGATAAACAACAAGGCAGCCCAAAGCCAGCAGGGGAAACAACAGGTAGCGCAGAGACTGAAGGCGTTCAGGCACAACTCGGATCCAGAAAACACGGGGGAGGTTTTAAGCTTAAGCCTTAGCTTATCAAGCGATTGCGTGATAGCAACCGTTTTTACCCAAACCGACTCTGGAGTGACATAAGTCACAGATCAGCGCGCTGCGCTATTCCCTCCGAGGAGAGACTTTGATCTAATCGATCCCCATGCTTGTGACTATCGGTAGCGATAGGGACTTTCGCCTCCTCTTCATCCACCGGTCGTACAGCTGTAACGGTTTCACACCCCCTGACAGCCTCTAGATGGAGAACCAACCCGTGTCCGTGAACCTCGATGCCGCCGCTGCTGAAACCATACTCAAAGGCATAAAAATCCCTCCGCAGCCGCAGATCATGGTGGATATCGAGATGGAACTGGTCATGCCGGACCCGGATATGAAGGCGATTGCCGACCTGATCGCCCGGGATGTCGGCCTGTCGGGCAGTGTTCTGAAAATCGTCAACTCATCGCTGTTTGGTCTGCGCAACAAGGTCTCGGCAATCCCTCAGGCGATCAGCCTGCTGGGCATCAACAGTATCGTTAATCTGGTCAATGCCCTGAGCATTCGCGGCAGCCTCAGCGATGGCCGCATCGTAGCCCTGAACGATTTCTGGGATAACTCGATGGATATCGCCACGGCCTGCGCGGCGATCAACACCCATTGCGGTTTTAAAGGCAAAGAGGAGGCCTATACCCTCGGTCTGTTCCATAACGCCGCGATCCCGCTGCTGATGCAGCGCTTTAAAGACTATCCGACGCTACTGGAGCAGGCGTACCGGCAACCCGACGGGGATATCAATCGCGTCGAAATGAACGCGCTGCACACCAGCCACAGTATCATTGGCCACTATGTGGCGCGCACCTGGAAACTACCGGAGCATCTGTGCGAGGTTATTGCACATCATCATGACTGCCAGACGATCTTTAACCAGCCCGGGCTCAGCAGCAGCCGCTTTAACGATCTGTTAGCCGTTTTGAAACTGGCCGAGCATATCTGTCAGGCGCATCGCGCCATCGGTGGCTGCGCTCAGGATTATGAGTTCGAGATCCTGCGTGATCCTATCCTGCATTACCTGGGCATGAGCCCGACCGATCTTGGCCACCTGACCGACGACCTGATCGAACAGGGCATCGCTCATCGCTATTAAGCCCTGTTCAAGCCTGCCGCTCTCAGGTAAGCCGAACTCACCCACGCGGGACTCTATTGCCGGTTTCGGATGGAGGTCCGGCGCCTGCATTAACGCAATCGCGCCGCCTGCAAGCGCGCTTCGCTGTAGATAGCCAGCGCCCGTACCCCCCGTTCACAGGAACGAAAGACACAGACCCCCTGATCCATCAGGCGCGTCGCCATAGGGTCATACAACTCCCCGCCATCGACGATACCGATCACGGGCTTTTCCTGCTCCGCCACCAGCGCAGCGAGTGTCTGAACCACACTCTCGGCGCTGTCGAGATCAAAACCGGCCCGCGCACTGCGCGCCAGGGTACGCATCATCGGCGAGAGCGGGTCG
>JBFGYY010000234.1:0-5434 GCA_041587095.1 Motiliproteus sp.
TCAGTGACCCAATTGCACTAATTCGGGGTAATAATCTGCCGATGTTGCCTTGATATTACGCTTTTATTGATCGATGTCGTGGTTCTTGGCTGTCAGGGTCTGCCTATAATACCCGCCATGGGGTGTTAGCGGTCACGTCGCCGGTGAATGTCGCACCAGCGTGACTGCCTGTAAATACGGTACTTACTGTCTGATGACTCAATTAGGAGTAGCTATGTTACGTCTGGTTCTTGCTTTGACGCTTGTTCTGTTTAGCCTGAATCTGCGTGCGACGCCGTTTACCGACTCTTTGCTCCGGCTCGTTGAAAACGGTCATCCCCAACAAGCTTATCAACAGGCGTTACCGCAGCTGGATAAACTGGCCGGTACGGCGGGGTTTGACTTCCCCTTTGGCATGGCCGCGATCGATAGCGGTGACATCAGTGAGGGGGTGTTTGCCCTTGAGCGGGTGTTGTTCTTAAACCCCGAGCACCATCGCGCCCGCCTGGAGTACGCTCGCGGCCTGTTTATGCTGGGGGACAATGGCCCGGCCCGTCGGGAGTTTAACCGGGTCGCAGAGCAGCCGGACCTGCCCGCAGCGGTGCGCAATAAGATCGACTTCTTTATACAGGCGATCAATGCGCGAGAACGTGACCATCAACCCAGTGGCAGTGGTTTCGTAGAGCTGGGAATGGGTTACGATGACAATATCAATAGCGCCCCCAGCGACCAGTTGCAGCTCATTACGCTGGACCAGGCTTCGCTGGGGCAGGGCGACCAGTTTGGCCGCTTGCGTGCCGGCGCTGAGTTTTTACTGCCGAGCACGAGAAGCCGCCGCTACTATGGTCGTTGGGATTCGGCGTTACGTCGCTACGCGGATAAAAAATCGTTCAGCCACGATAATCACAGCCTGACATTGGGCCGGCAGTGGGGGCCTCCCTCGAGTCGCTATGATCTGAGCCTGAATCTCCAACGCTACCGGCTGGACGATGCCGGGTACCGGACGCTTATCGGGCCGGGCATCAGCTGGGCACGGACCCTGAGCAACGACCTATTACTGCAGGCCGGTGGCACATTGCATGTGATGGATTACCCGCGTGCAGACTATCGTAACGGACGGCAGGGGATGCTTTATGCCCGTATCCTGGGAACGGTTGCAACGCGCTGGTCGCCCTCCTGGTTTGTCGGCGCCTTTTACGGTGATGAACGCTCCGATGATCAGAGTGCCGATAGCCGGGGCTCTGTGGACCGGCGCTTCAGCGGGTTGCAGGGGGGAGGGCAGCTGAATCTCCGGCCTGACCTGAGCCTCTCTGCCGGCATTGTCTACCAACACAGCGGTTACGATGCTGTGTTCAATTCTCTGCCCTATAAAACGACGGGTGTCATTCGTGCCGATGATTACAGCGCGGCTAATCTGGTACTCCGGCATAAGCTGGACCGGGACTGGACACTGGACCTTGGGCTGAACTACAGCCGCAGCCGATCCAATATCGAGCTGTACCAATACCGGCGCAAGCAGGTGGACCTGTCACTGCGATATGATTTTTAAGGAGGCTGCCGTGAACACGTTAAACCGTCTTGTCATCTGCCTGATGCTGGTCTTTGTTCCCATGTTGGTGCAGGCCGCCGAGCCTGTGGGTAAGGTGCTGCTGAGTATTGGTAAAAACACGGCTCAGCCTGAGAATGCCGCAGAGGGAGGCGTGCGTTACCTGAAACGCCTGGCGCCGCTGTATGCCGGCGATCGCATACAGACCTCTAACCGGGGACGGCTGCAGATACGCTTCAGTGACAGTAGTCTGTTGTCCCTGAAGGCCAATAGTCAGTTTGTGGTGCAAGAGTATCAGTTCGATGCCAGCGCTCCCCGCGACGGCAAGGCGGTGTACCGGCTGATAAAAGGCGGCATGCGGACGGTAACCGGTCTGATCGGTCGTGAGGAAAAGGCCGATTATCGGCTTGATACGCCGGTTGCAACCATCGGTATTCGGGGTACCCATTACAGCTTGTATCTGTGCGATGCTGCCTGCGCGCAGACCCGGCAGATCCCTGCGGGGCTGGTCGGCGGAGTTGCCGAAGGCGGTATTCAGGTGAGTAACAGTACCGGCGGTTATGGCATCGGTGTTGATAACTTCTTCTTTGTCGCCGATCAGGATGCGCCGCTGCAAGCCCTGCTCGAGCCGCCGGCGCTGTTGGCTGAGGAGGTCTCGTCGTCAAGTGGTGCGGATACCGAGGCGGCCGAAAGCGGCGCGTCGGATTCGGCACAGGCTGAGACTGAGCGCACTGACAATGCCGACAGCACTGGGCTGCAGAGCGGCGCAAGCTCCGATTCGTCAACCGAGGGTTTTGCTGTCAGCAGTGTCGAGTCGCCCGGTGAGCTGTCCCAGAGCGTGGCGTTGCCGGTTACTGAGCCCGACAGCATCCAGGTGGGGCCTGATAAGGTTGTAGACAGCTGTTTGGTCAACACGACGGACTGCGATCTGGCCGTTACCGATCCGGGAACGACTGACCCGGGAACGACCGATCCGGGCACAACCGATCCGGGCACAACTGATCCGGGAACGACTGATCCGGGAACCGGCGCATTGGCACCGGATGGCGCCATCATGGGGGTGGCGTTTGTCGACGCGGGTAACGGCGGCGGGAGCCAGGCCAGTGGCGGCCTGCTGCGTGCGGGGCCATCTATCGCCATCACGGTAAACACCGATAATCAGCTCCTCGACGCCACCATCAGCGATCCGACTATCGGTCCTGATGACGGCGGCTGCAACCCCTGCCTGATCAACCAGCAAACCGCGTTACTGGAGAATATCGGTGGTGTATCCGGACCAGGCCTGGGCATTAACTGGGGGCGTTGGCGTGGCAGCTGGTCGCTGGATCAAAATGGCACCTTATCCACTGCCTTGCAGGATCTGCACTTTATCTACAGTCCGAATATCACCGACTCACAGGTGGTAAAAGGGCTAACGGGGGCGTTCTCTTATGATTTTGTCGGCGGGACCTCGCCGACGGATGAAGGCAATAACATCGGTAGCTACGGAAGTGTCGGCAGTATTACCGTGGATTTTGACAGCCAGATGATCCGCGACATTTTCTTCAGTGCCGATGTTGCCGGTAAGCTGGTCAGTGCTAACTCCCTGCACAGTCTGGTACCGATTCAGCGCGTACTCGACGGCCAGCCTGTTGCGCTGACCGGTACCTGCAGCGGCGGCAGTTGCGTCGCTTCAACGGGCACACCGATGATCGGTGATATCAGCTTGGCATTTGTTGGTCCGGCTGCCGAGCGAATGATGGCCTCATGGGGACTGTTTGAGGATGCTGCCGACGGATCGTCCTCCGTAGCGGTCAGCGGTACGGCCGTGTTCGATCAGAGCGCTGCGTTAAACCCCTTCGTCACCACGTTTGCCGGCCCCGGCAGTATTGTGCAACTGGCCTATATCTACAGTAATGCGCCCGGTGAGCAAAAAGGTCAGGTGATCTCCCTGAATGCCGAAGTGGATACGGCGGTTGTGATCGATACAACTACCGGCTCGGGCCCTGTACCGATGTATACCCATTTCAACGCCTTTGATAAGGGCGCCACGCAGCCTTGCCCTAACTGTGAAATATCCTCGGCTAACGGCGCGTTGGCAGAGGAAGGCCATCTGTCGGAGACCGGCCAGGCGGTGCACTGGGGGCGGTGGAGTGAAGGCTGGGCGGCCAGCAGTGATGATCCGGACCAGCTGCGCTCGCAAGGCGATCTGCACTTCGCCTATAGCCCGGACTTCACACCGGACAACGTGGTGACAGGGCTTAGCGGCAGTTTCACCTATGGGCTGATCAACGGCACATCGCCGACCGATCACAGTGGCGAGGCGGGCGCTTACGATCTGACGACCGGCGCCAATCAGATTCAGGTCGATTTTGGCTCGCAACTGGTGACCAGTGTCAATCTGGCCGTGATCGTTAGTGACCGTAATTACAGCTTCAATGCGGCGGGGACAACCCCCATTGCCACTTTGTTAAACAATCAGGCGGTCGATCTGGTGGGCAGCTGCAGCGGCGGAAGTTGCGGACCCTCTACGGCGATGATCGGCGGCCTCGGTGTGGACTTTGTCGGCCCCAGTGCTGAACGACTCGTCACCAGTTTTGGCGCGGCCGATAATAATGCCACACCGACAATTGCGGTGACCGGAGCCGGCGTCTACCAGCGCTGAGCCGGGAATCCATTGCGGTGTGGGTGGCCGCTTGATCTTTGCTGACCATGGGTTACAGTCGGTGCAACTGCCTGACGATCGGGAAACGGAATCTATGCAAACGGTGCCGGAAAAAAGTCACGACGATTTCTATGAACAGCTGACACAACTGCTACGCAAGCTCCACGAAGCCAAGACCTTTACCAGCGCGTTTGAACAGCTGGAACGCGCCATGCTGGATCTGTTTGGTGCCGAACGTATCAGTGTCTACCAGCGCCACCGGGGCAACCGGGAGATCTTCTGCCGTTTCAAGACCGGTAATGAACTGCGTGAGATCACGCTGCCGATCAGCGCCCGTTCACTGGCCGGTTTTTCGGCCCTGAGCCGCAAGGGTTTATTGCTCAAAGATGTGTATGACAGCGATGGCCTGAAGAAACTGCACCCTAAATTGAGCTTTGACGCCAGTTTCGATCGCAAAAGCGGTTTTCGTTCCCGCAGCATGGTGGTGGTACCCATCGAGCACAAACAGGTCCTGCTGGGGGTGTTGCAGATCATCAACCGCCGCGATGGCGGCACCTTCAGCTCCCAGGACCTGAAACGGGCGCGGGAGCTGGCGGAGTTTATCGGCCAGAAGTTTCGTTACGATTTTGATGTGATGGAAGGCCCCTTCGATTACCTGCTTAAAACCGGGGCCATTACGCAACAGCAACTGGACAAAATAACCCGTCTTGCCAGCCGGGACATCTCTGCCAGTGCACTGCTCAAGCGCGATGCCATGCTGAGTAAGGCGCAGATCGGCGAATCTCTGGAGCGCTTTTATCAAGTGCCCTTTATCCCCTTCGACCCCGACCACTACCATGCGCATCCGCTGGAAAAACAGATCAATACCTCCTACCTGCGCAAGAATAATGTCGCCTTGCTGGAAGGTGTGCAGGGGCAGGTGATGATCCTGATCGACGATCCTAACGACGCGCACCGCCTGATGGAGATAGAAGCGACCCTCAAGGGGCAGACGTACGATATTTGTGTCGGTATCGCCGAGGATATTCAGCAATACCTGGGAGGCAGCAGCCTGTTGGGCGGCGATGGCGGAAACCTCGACAGCATTGTCGACGAACTCGATGACCATGGCGTCGAAGAGGATGTAGGCTCAGACGATGCGGTCTCCGACGAGGCGCCGGCCGTGGTTCGGCTGGTCAACCGGGTGCTGATGGACGCCAAGCGGCTGGGCGCCTCGGATATCCACCTAGAACCGGGTAAAGGCAAAGAGCCGGCGCGGGTACGGA
>JBFGYY010000235.1:0-5428 GCA_041587095.1 Motiliproteus sp.
GCGGCGAACTGCACCCGCACTCCGATATCGACCTGCTCATCCTGCTTAAAGATGACGAACCGGAAGCCTACCGCGACAGTATCGAGCGCTTTATCACCTTTATGTGGGACAGTTCGCTGGAGATAGGCAGCAGTGTGCGTAATATCGACCAGTGCCTCGAAGAAGCGAGCAAAGATATTACCGTTGCCACCAACCTCATTGAGTCACGCACCCTGGTCGGCAGCGACCAGCTGCGTCTCGACATGTACGACAAGGTCACCGCCGACTGCGCCTGGTCGAGCAAGGAGTTCTACAAGGCCAAAGTCGAGGAACAAAACGCCCGCCACCAGCGCACCAACGATACCGAGTACAACCTCGAGCCCAATATCAAAGACTCTCCCGGCGGGCTGCGCGACATACAGACAATCGGCTGGGTCGCCAAGCGGCACTTCGGCGCCACCTACCTGCGCGGCCTGGTCGACCACGGCTTTATTACCGAAGGCGAACTAGAGATTATCAACCGCGGCGAGCTCTACCTGTGGAGCGTGCGCTACGCCCTGCACATGCTGACCAAGCGCTGCGAAAACCGTCTGCTGTTCGATCACCAGCGCACCCTGGCAGAGTTTTTCGGCTACGAAGATAATGACGGCGTGCGCGGTGTCGAACAGTTCATGAGCAAATACTACCGGGTCGCCATCGCCCTCGGTGAGTTTAACGACATGCTGCTGCAGTTTTTCGAAGAGGTGATCCTAACCGCCGACGAACCCGACGATGTCTCACCGCTGAACAAACGCTTCCAGGTCCGCAACCGCCACATCGAGGTCGTCAACGACCAGGTCTTCGGCAAGCAGCCCTTCGCCCTGCTGGAAATTTTTGTCCTGCTGGCGCAAAACCCTCAGCTGGAGGGGGTTCGCGCCTCGACGATCCGCCTGATGCGCGAATACCGTCACCTGATCGACGACGATTTCCGCACCGATCTGCGCAACACCACGTTGTTTATGGAACTGCTGCGCTCGCCCGAAGGGGTAACCACCGAACTGCGGCGTATGAACCGTTACGCCATTCTGGGGCGCTACTTACCCGAATTCGGGCGCATTGTCGGCCAGATGCAGCACGACCTGTTTCATATCTACACGGTGGATGCGCACACCCTGAAGGTGATCTTGAATATGCGCCGTTTCCGCCACCAGGATCAGGCGGAAAAATTCCCGATCGCCAACCGGATCGTGCGCAAGCTGCCCAAAGTGGCACTGCTTTACGTGGCCGGCCTGTACCACGATATCGCCAAAGGCCGGGGCGGCGACCACTCGGAACTGGGGGGCGAAGATGCCATCGCCTTCTGCGAGCGCCACCATCTTGGCCGCTGGGACACCCAGCTGGTTGCCTGGCTGGTGCGCAACCACCTGCTGATGTCGATGACCGCGCAGCGCAAGGATATTTCCGACCCGGACGTAATTCATAACTTCGCCATGAAAGTCCGTGACAGCGTCCACCTCGATTACCTGTATGCCCTGACCGTCGCCGATATCTGCGCCACCAACAACACGTTATGGAACAACTGGCGCGCTTCCCTGATGCGCCAGCTCTACGAAGAGACCAAACGCGTCCTGCGCCGGGGGCTGGAGAACCCGATCAACAAAGAAGACCTGATCGAGCAGGTGCAGAAAGAAGCACTCGACGCCCTGCGTCACGAGGGGATCAGCGATTACAGCGCCGAGTGTCTGTGGGCCAGTCTTGGTGACGACTATTTTCTGCGCGAGGAAGCCGTGGATATCGCCTGGCATACCGAGGCGATCCTCAACCACAGTGATCGTGATGTCCCGCTGGTGCTGGTGAAACAGACCAGTACCCGCCTGTATGAAGGCGCGACACAGATCTTTATTTACACCCAGGATCAGCCCGGACTGTTTGCCGCCTCGGTCGCCGCCATGGACCAGCTGCACCTGAGTATCCACGACGCACGCATCATCACCGCCAACAATGGCTTCAGCTATAACACCTATATCGTGCTGAACGAAGACGATTCGCCGATCGACACCGACCCGGCCCAGATACTGCGTATCAAAAACAGCCTGGTAGAGGAGCTGGACGACCCGGAAGACTATAAAGCGATCGTGCAACGCCGGGTACCCCGGCAACTGAAACTGTTCGCGATGCCGACTCAGGTTGTACTCAGCACCGATCCCGAGCGGCGCATGACCGCCATGGAAGTGACCACCTCCGACAGGCCCGGGCTACTGGCACGAATCGGCCAGGTCATGATGGAGTGCAATGTGCACCTCAACAACGCCAAGATTGTCAGCGTCGGCGAACGCGTCGAGGACGTATTCTTTATTACCGACAGCGACGGCGAGCCGATCACCGATCCCGAGCAGGCCAAGCATCTGCAGGAAAGCATCTGCGAGGCGCTAGACCGCCAGCTTGAACGGGCCTGACAGTGATATTTGGCAACTGCCCCCCGTCTATCTATAATCGGCAACCGCTCGGGCACTCTATCGCAGTGCCGCGGCGGGCGGCCCGTAACGATTAGTGCAACTGGATCCTTCATGAATCGCGACCTTGAGAAACTGCAGCCCTATCCTTTCGAAAAGCTCAACCAGCTCAAGGCCGCGGTGACGCCGCCAGCCGACCTGAGCGCGATCGCCTTGTCGATCGGCGAGCCCAAGCACCCGGCTCCGGCCTTTGTCACCCGGGCGTTGACCGACCACCTCGAGGGCTTGTCAGGCTACCCCACCACCAAGGGGCAGGCACAACTGCGTCAAACCATCGGCCGCTGGTGCGAAACCCGCTTTAATCTGACGCCGGGCAGCCTCGATGCCGAGCGCAACGTTTTACCGTGCAACGGAACCCGTGAAGCCCTGTTCGCCTTTGCCCAGGCGATGGTCGACCGTAGCCAACCCGAGCCGCTGGTGCTCTGCCCGAACCCGTTTTATCAGATCTATGAAGGGGCGGCTTACCTGGCCGGCGCACAACCCTATTTTCTTAACTGCCTGGCTGAAAACGGTTTCACACCGGACTTTGCCGCCGTCCCGGCCGAGATCTGGCAGCGTTGCCAGCTGCTGTTTATCTGTTCACCGGGCAACCCGACCGGCGCGGTGCTGGACCTGGCCACCCTGCAGCAGCTGATCGAACTCGCCGACCGCTACGACTTCGTCATCGCCGCCGATGAATGTTATTCCGAGATCTATTTTGATGAACAGTCGCCGCCGGTCGGGCTGCTGCAAGCCTGTCAGTCCCTGGGACGGGATGACTACCGCCGCTGCGTGGTCTTCCACAGCCTGTCAAAGCGCTCCAACCTGCCCGGGCTGCGCTCGGGTTTTGTCGCCGGCGATGCCAGCCTGCTGCAGGCCTTTTTGCTCTACCGTACCTACCACGGCTGCGCCATGCCCCTGCCCAGCCAGCAAGCCAGCGTACTGGCCTGGGAAGATGAGGCCCATGTGCGCGAAAACCGCACTTACTACCGTGAAAAATTTGCCGCAGTACTGGCGATCCTCGGCGACGTACTCGAGGTTGAAAGCCCCGACGCCGGCTTCTACCTCTGGGCCAGGACGCCGATCAGCGACAGCGAGTTCGCCCAGCGGCTCTTCGCCGAGCAACATGTCACCGTGCTGCCGGGTTCGTTCCTGTCCCGTGAGGTTGACGGGATCAATCCCGGCGCGAATCGCGTCAGGATGGCTCTGGTGGCCCCGCTGGCCGAATGTATCGACGCCGCCGAGCGAATCAGCCGCTTCGTCAAGTCACTCTAAGCCAACCTATACCGGATCATACTGGAGACCGCCATGATCACCCTCTACGGCATCAGCAACTGCGATACGGTGCGTAAGGCTCGCAAATGGCTCACCGCCCAGGCCATCGAGTACCGGTTTCACGATTATCGCAAAGATGGCCTGCCACGTGCTCAGCTGCAGGGCTGGGCTGACGAGCTGGGCTGGGAAAGCCTGCTGAATAAGCGCGGCACCACCTGGCGGCAACTGCCGGAAGCGGACCGCAATGCGGTCGATGCAAGCCGCGCCGTCGAGCTGATGCTGGAACAACCGGCCATGATCAAACGACCGCTGCTGGATCTGGGCACGAGCAGACATCTGGGCTTCAGCGCAGACGCTTACCAGCAGCTGTTTAGCAATAACTGATGACAAACAGCGCTATTTGACCCTGTTTTAACCCCTTTAACGATTAACCATCTCTACGGGAGACCCTATCAATGAGCAGCAACTTCTTCAGCCTCGGCCTCGGTGTCGCAACACGTTCGGCCAAAGGTGACTGGCTTGAGGTGTTCTACGCCAAACCGCTGATGGGCCCCTGCACCAACCTGATCGGCGCACTGAAAGAAGCCACCGGCTACACCGGCGGTAACCAGGTGATCGAGATCGACGTGGATATGCTGATCCGCATCGAAGCCGCGTTTGCCAGCGTTCACGCCGAAGACCAGCAGCAGATCGCCGCCACCCTGAAAGGCTCAAAGCAGCCGCTGCTGCTGTGTATCCTCGAATCCGACCAGCAGCCGGCCTCCACACCGGAGGTTTACCTGAAGCTGCAACTGCTGTCCCAGCGTATGGTACGCCCCCACGGCACCAACCTGAACGGCATGTTCGGTTTGCTGCCCAACGTTGCCTGGACCAATCAGGGCGCCATCGCACTGGACGAGCTGGCACAGCGTCAACTGGAAGCCCGCGCGCGCGGCGAACTGCTGGATGTTCAGTCGGTGGATAAATTCCCCAAGATGAGCAACTACACCATTCCTGCCGGGATTCGCATCGGCGATGCCAGCCGCGTCCGCCTCGGCGCCTACCTCGGCGAAGGCACCACCATCATGCACGAAGGCTTCGTCAACTTTAATGCCGGCACCCTGGGTACCAGCATGGTTGAAGGTCGTATCTCCGCCGGCGTCGTTGTCGGTGAAGGCTCCGACCTGGGTGGGGGCTGCTCCACCATGGGCACCCTGTCCGGCGGCAACAACGTCGTGATCAGCGTCGGCGAAGGCTGCCTTATCGGCGCCAACGCCGGTCTGGGCCTGCCGCTGGGCGACCGCTGCACCATCGAAGCCGGTCTTTATGTGACAGGCGGCTCCAAGGTGACCGTGCTGGACGATAAGGGTAACGAAGTCGAAACCATCAAGGCCGGCCTGCTGGCAGGCAAAACCGACCTGCTGTTCCGCCGTAATTCGCAGAACGGGCGCATCGAGGTGAAAACCAACAAGTCAGCCATCGAGCTGAATGCGGAATTGCACTCGCATAACTGATAGGTCATTCGCGCAGCGATAAGCCCGAGCCCCGAGTGTCCTGTGCTTTTGCACGGTGAGGCTCGGGGCTTTTTTCTGGCTGGGGGATAAGCTGGGAGGGCAGGCGTGGGGTGAGGCAGATTTATCTACGAAGCGGTCGTGATAATTGGTAAGCAGCGAAGACAAGTTACCCACCTACGTCGTCAAATTGACCAATCAACCACTCCTTAA
>JBFGYY010000236.1:0-5401 GCA_041587095.1 Motiliproteus sp.
CCCCTTCGGTCGGATCGCCACTGATCTGCCAACGACCATCCTTTTCAGCCAGGGTCGCGTCATTACAGAGTAATGCGGCCTGTGCCACCTCCTGTAACAGCGGAAACAACTCGGCAGAGACATCCTTACCCTCCAGGCGGAAAGCACCGTGGGGGTCATAGCCACTGCCACTGACCTCACAAAGCCCCACGGCGGTGGCAATACTGGTCACGGTCATCTCATTTCGGGTCAGAGTCCCGGTCTTATCTGAACAGATCACCGTTACCGACCCCAGGGTTTCGACGGCCGGCAGGCGGCGAATAATGGCATTCTTCCTGGCCATACGCTGAACGCCTATCGCCAGCGTGATGGTCATAATGGCGGGCAACCCTTCGGGAATCCCCGCCACAGCCAGTCCGACAGCGGCCAGAAACATATCCGTCATGGAATAGTTTTGTACCAACACCCCATAAGCGAAGGTCGCCGCGGCCACGCAGCCGATCGCCAGCGTCAGCCATTTGGCGAAAACCGCCATCTGGCGCAGCAAAGGCGTGGTCAGTGCATGCACTTTGCCCAACAGGCTGCTGATACGGCCGATCTCGGTCTGATCGCCCGTTGCCACCACCACGCCTTGCCCCTGCCCATAGCTGACCAATGTGCCCGAAAAGGCCAGACACTTACGGTCACCAATACCGGCCTGCGCGGCGACGGAATCGGTAGTTTTATCCACCGGCATCGATTCACCGGTCAGCATCGCTTCATCGATCCGCAACTCCCGCACTTTGAACAGACGCAGGTCAGCAGGAACCTTATCTCCGGACTGCAGCAACACCACGTCCCCGGGAACCAGCTGTTCGGCGGGGATTGTCACGAAGGCGCCGTCGCGCTTGACCATGGCCTGAAGTGACAGCATATTACGGATCGCATCCAGCGCCTTTTCGGCCTTACCTTCCTGAATGAAACCAATAATGGCGTTGATCACCACGACGCCGAAGATCACGCTGCAATCGACCCAATGCCCCAATATGGCGGTCACCACACCCGCCCCCATCAATACATAGATCAACAGGTTATGAAACTGCACGAAAAAACGCGCCCAGGCTCCCTGCTTCTGCATGGGCTTCAGCCGGTTCGGGCCATAGCTATCGGCCCGCTCCCTGGCGGCGGCCGAATCCAGCCCCGCCGTGGAGGATGCCAACTCCTGAAACACTTCGGCACTGTCAACGGCGTGCCAGTTTGAAGCTGCGTTATTAGTTGAAGCTGCTTTGTTAAGAGAACCGTCCATTGTATTTCCCTCGTAACCGATCTTGTATTTATAGTCCAACGGAATGCGGCGTCCAGAGCCTTTCAGGCATTTCAATATAAATATAATAGTCATTGCTGCACCTGCGTATCCCGCCAGATCAGCAACCCAGATAACCAGCTAATATGTATGTGTTTTTTTGTCTGACACCCACTCAGCGCCCCGCACAATTCAACAGCATCGGTAACGCGTGGCAGTACGCACAAGAAACTTGCACAAAGCGCTATGCTCTCCTTACACTCAGACCTTTAGCGTCTGGTAATATTGATCATCGCAGCGTTATTTAACGGTCCCTTTTTCAGGTCCCTGCTTGAGATCCATGAACCAACCGGCGCCAGCCACGTACTTATCGCTACCACTGCATTCGCCCGGTCACGGAGAAACGCATGACAATTCATTGCTCCTGGTTCCCTGCTAATAAAGGTCATTCCGGCCGCGCAAAGGCGTCAACGCGGATCACGGTCTGCATCGCCCTGCTGTTCGTCAGCCTCCTGAACGTCAGCCAGGCCGCCCAGCACCCGGCCGCCCCATCGACCGGTAGCATTGTCAGCAGCCCGGAGCAGGCCAAAGAGCTGCTCGAGGTGGCCAAGAAGGAGTTCGGACAGCTTCCGGACGACGTCAAAGCCAGCGCGCAGGAAAAACAGCTAAAAGGTAGCTGGAAGCGACGCGCCACGCTGATAGAGGAATACCTGACTCAGACGGATACCCGGCAGCAATTACTGCAACAACGCAGCTCACTTCCCGTCGCACTTACACAGGCGCAACAACAGCAAAAAGAACTGGATAAGCCCGCTTCGACAGCCAGCAAAGGTCCTTTTAACAAGGCAGGCTACGAAGCGCTGGACAGCCAGCTGCAACAAGCGCGCTCTTATCTCAGCCAGTTGCTGAACCAGCAATCGGGCCAACGGCAGCTGGAAGAAAACCAGACGACCCGCACAGACCAGGCACAGCGCCGGATCGAAGCGGCGTCCCAGCGCCTTGAGCTGTTGACGCAAACGGCAGCGACCAGTGCCACAGATGCGGAACGGCGCATTGTCGACCTGCAAATGGAAAACACCCAGATTGACCGCCAAATCGCCACGCAATGGGTCAGCATCTACAAAGACGAACTGCTCTGGATTCGTGAAAGTGAACCGCTGCACCGGTTGCAGCAGGAGGTCGCTGAAAAACAGATCGCCCAGCTGGAACGGGCATTGGAAAACTATAACCAGTCCCTGCAGAGTGCGCTGGCTATCGAGTCACAAAAAGCCGACGTAGCGCTGCAACAAAAGGAGATTGAAGCCCAGGCCGCCACATCTCCCGACGATCGCTTTATCACCAACTGGGAAACGCTCACGGCTCGCTCGTTAAAACATCAGCGCGATCTGCAGAGCCAGCTGATCAACCTGAAAAAAGATGAATCCGAACAGGATAAACGCCTGGCGACCGAGCGCGATGAACTGATAGCGATCCGGGACCTTATTACTAACTTTGAGCTGGCCGGTGCTACCGCCGAACGGGTCAAGCAAACACTGCAACAGGTGCGGCTGCGACGAACGCTGCTGAACCGTACCTTGCGTAACGGCGCAGCGCTTCAAACGCTGAATCAGTACCGAAGCGATCGTTTCAGTATCGAAGATACCCTGCTCGGGCTTAGCGAACGCTTCGAGACCGAGCGTGCTGAGGTGGCGGCAAAGCTTGAAGGTGCCGATCAGAAACGCTTCTTAACCGCTTCCGCCGCGTTACTGCCGGAATACCGTAACGCCCTGCGAGACGAGAAAAGCATACTGACAGAAATGATCAGCTTGGGGCAAAACCTGCAGCTGCTGACAGGAAAACGGCTGGAAACCCTCAATGAGCTACAACGGTTTATCCGTAGCCGCGCGTTCTGGCTCAAAGACACCAAGCCGCTGGGCCCTGAGGCGATAGCTCCGCTACCCGGTGAGCTTAAAAAAGGCTTTTTCTGGTTATCGAATTTAATGTCGGCGGAAATCCGCTCCCGACTGGCCGAAGTCATGACCACCCCCGCCAGCCTTCTGTCGGCGCTGTTCCTGTTCCCACTGCTGCCCATCGGTCTGTTTTATGCGCGCAACAGGGTCCGCGAGGTGACCCGCAGCATCAACGACCGGGTTGTAGCGGAAGGCAAACTGCTGCACCTGGGTGCACTGGTCATCATCACCGGGGTTATCAGCGCCGCACTGGTGCCACTTTATTTCTTTATCGTGGCCAAAATGCTCAACTCGGCGCAACTACCCGCCGGCATCGGCTCTGTGGGTTTCAGGTTGTTTGAGCACCTCGCATTGTTCCTGTTCCTGTGGTTCTTCTGCCGTTCATTCTTCGCCCGCCGCAGTATCACCGAAGTGCAATTCGACCTGCCCAGACCCGCCGCCAATGCCTTTTACAAGGCTATTCGCTGGTTCTTGTTTGGTTATCTCATCTGGTTGATGCCCCGCGACATCTTCCTGCACAGTCCATTTGAGTTCGAAGCGGTGCCACGGGTGTTCTACACCCTGTTCCTGATTTCAGCCCTTATCGGTGTTATCCGCCTGGTCAGAGAGCGCTCGCCCTTTATCCAGCATCACCTGCAGGCACTCAACGCCCCCTTTATCAGCCGGAACTGGAAAACGATCTCAACGCTGATTATGGCCACAGCCGTCGCCGCGCTGGCGCTGGATGTCACCGGACACCGGTATGCTTCCCAATCGATCGTTGTCAGCCTCGGCGGATCACTGGTGGTATTAATCATACTGCCGACGTTGTACCGCCGGATAATCGCCGCTTTACTGACTTTTTTCAGTCATCACCCGGTGGTGAGTTCCGCCTCGGCTAACGCCTTCAGTACCGACACCTCCAATACGGTTACACCTGCACCCAAGCAAGTTTCTGCACCGGTTTCCGCTACCCCCGCCACACAAACAGGGGAATCCCCCGACACAGCGACCAATGCGACCGTCAATCAGCCCGTGGAAGAAGTATCCGAAGCGGGTCGTATGCAGCGAATTCTGCGCTTGCTGTTTATCGTAGGCGGGGGCGTGACACTCCTGAATCTGTGGGGGATGGACGAGCAAGCACTGCGCACCCTCGATGAGATGCACCTTTACACCGTCCGGGTCACCGGCGCCGAGGCCGAATTTGTGACCGCCGGTGATTTCCTGCGCTTCATCCTGTTTCTGGTCGTGACATTCTGGACGCTGCGCATACTGCCCGGCTTGTATGAGGTGGCGCTGTTTCCACGCTTGAAAATGGATGAAGGGGTCAAATACGCCACCCTGACCATCTCCCGCTATACCCTGTTTGTCATGGGTTTTTTCTTCGCCCTCGCCGAGCTTCACATGGACCTTGGACGGCTGGGCTGGCTGATGGCAGCCATCGGTGTTGGCCTCGGCTTCGGCCTGCAGGAGATCGTATCCAACTTTGTCAGCGGCCTGATTCTGCTGATCGAGCGGCCGGTGCGCCCCGGTGATACGGTCACCATCGGCACCCTTTCCGGCAAAGTTGAGCGAATCAACATCCGCGCCACGACCATCGTCAACTTCGACCGCCAGGAGGTTTTGGTACCCAACCGTACGCTGATCACGAGCGATGTGACCAACTGGACTCGCACCGATACCATCAACCGCCTGGTTGTCCCCATTGGAGTCGCTTATGGCAGCGATATTGACCGGGTCGGCGAACTCCTGATGGAACTCGCGATGGCCCAGCCCGAAGTGCTCAAAGACCCCGGGCCATCGGTGGTGTTTATGCTGCACGGTGAAAGCTCGCTGGACTTTAACCTGCGGGTGTTTGTACCCTCACCGGCCGAAATCATGTTGCTGCGCGACCGGCTGAACCGTCTGATCAACAAGGCGTTCGCCGCCGAAGGGATCGAGATTCCATTCCCGCAACGCGATCTGCACGTCCGGACTTTGCCGGCCGGGAATCTGTCGACCGGCACGTCGTCATCGTAAGCGCGTAGCGGCTAGTTGTTGTTGTTGGCTTCCTGCTGACGCCGCCGGAGTTCTTCGCGCACCTCGTCGAGGTCGATGGTGGGCTCGTCGGTCACCTCGTCAACGACCGCTTCTGGTACCGGTTCGGGTGCTGGCTCCACGCCGGCTGCCGGCGCGGTCACCGACGTCGACGGGGGTGGCGTCGGTTGTTCAG
>JBFGYY010000237.1:0-5398 GCA_041587095.1 Motiliproteus sp.
ACGATCTGGTTGGGGTGTCTTTGGCTGAAAATGATTTTGCCACACACTCTTTTCTGCAGTGGTTTATCAACGAACAGGTTGAAGAGGAAGCTATCGCAAGCTCCATTGTTGGCAAACTAGAACTCCTTGGCGACTCTCGCCAGGGCCTGTATCTGATGGATCAGGAACTCGCACAACGTGCCGCTGCAGCTCCCGCCGCTGAAGCCTAAGCACTATTAGGCGGGGTTGTCTGAGAGTGCCCTCCAGGGCTATTTCCTCCAGGGCTGCACTTTCTGCGCCCTGCCGATTATCTGGTACTGCCTGTTTACACTGAATCAATTAAGACGCCAAAAAAAACAAGCCCCGAACACGCGTCGCGTGGCGGGGCTTGTCATTGGCGAAGACCGGGGAAGTGCTCCGCGTCTTAGAAGCAGCGCTCTGTGTTAGAAATTAACACCTGCCTTCAAAAGAATACGGCTGTTATCGATGGCAATGTCACCCGCCCCGAAGTTCTCTTCAGTTGTCCACTGATAACGTGCTTCGGCGCCGACAAACATCGCTCCGCGGCGATAATGCAGACTAGCCCCCAACTGAACACCCAAGACCGTTTCGTCACTACCAGCCACGCTCACTTTCGCGGCACCAAAGCCCGGACCAAAACCCGCTTCAAGTCCGTCGGCAACCGGTACGACATAGTGTGGATTGATTTCCAGAGCCGTGATGTCCAATCCGTCGGCATCAAAACGGGTCAGGCTGACCTGCTGCCGGATACGATTGGCAGGCGTCTGCAGCAAGGGGCAATTAAAAGACGCTTCGATTCCGTACAGGCTATCACTATCCTGGCCTGACAAATCAACATCCGCACTACCACCGATCAGAGCCAATGACGTTTGCGCTTGATATTGGCTATCAAGCCCCGGAAACCAGCGCCATTGCCCCTCAGAAGCCTGGGCACTGGCCGCGATAAATAAAGATGCTGCGATCGTGCTCTTGATGGTTTTATCAAATTTCATTGCCTTTCCTTTTGTGCTGACTAATTAAGCATTACCTTATTGTAGATAAACCAGCAAACAAGTTAAGTGACCAAGTCACAAGAGCCAGCGTTTTCAATCATTCAGAATATGTGCAGCAAAAACAGGCAGGCAAAACCACAGCGGCACTCTGATAGAATAGCGATTTTGCGGAATTGAAATGCGGCCCGAAACCCACGAAGCGATGCGACTGCTCATCGCTGAAATTCGATCAGCCATACCTTTCGACACGCCGGAAGCGACTCTCTGTGGCGGGATTTGTCGCGGCTGCTCTAAAAAGCTACTCGACTATCTGGAAGGCGAACTTCAGCAGTGGGAGTGCCGCTTACTTAACAGCGAACAACCGAGCCTCGGGGATTTGAATAAACTAGCCCGCATGTCGCGAAAGGTATTTGCCGTACTCAAGGCGAATGGCCTGGTGGACGCTTAACAAACCAGATACAAACAGATACCGGGGTGGCCTGCCTCCTGGCTTTTAAGCCAACTGCTGCAGCGAACCAGAAAAAACGACAATAATCAGTGCGACTGCTGATCTATTCTGCTGGAGTGCACCAGTAACTGCTGTTGCAACTCGCCCAGTAAAGTACGCAGATGAACAACCTGCCCCTGCTCTATCCGCTGAGAAATAATGGTCAGAGGGTGCACCAGCAGATCGCTCTCGGCATAGCGAAGACAGGGGTCGCGACCCGCATCGTCATTCACAATCCACCAGCTGTAACCGCTGCTGACATTCAGGAACACCCGCGCAAACAGGGCCCCAAGCGACTGCAGATCAATGGTATCCTCTTTACTCAACTGACCACTGTTTAACGCCCGCTGAACCCAATCCAGGTCGGCCACCGAACCATCAAACGCTGCGCCTGGAACAATCTGCTTAACGATGGCTTCAGCGAAATTCTGCCGTTTCGCCAAGGCTTCGATATCGTCGTGCTGCATCGGTTCTATCTGGATCATGCAAGTTCCTTCAAAAGCTTTCAGAGGGTTTCTGATTATCAACAACGACCGTTACCACGCAGCGATACACGGTCTTCAAATTATTATTTCGGATTTTGAGGTGTTCGCCGCAACGCCCGCCGCATAGCGACGGCGTTAAGTATTTGCATCTGCCCCTCCTGGCCGACTTGCCGCCAGGCTTTTATTTCATCCAATGAACGCAAGCAACCCAGACAGATATCCTGATCATCAAGACAACAGTTGCGAACACAAGGAGAAACCACACCGCTGGTCGATGATTTGGCCGGATTAGCCGCGCAGCCTACCATTTCTTGGCGGCCTTCAGATCAGAGGCTTTTTGAGCAACCCAGGCCTCGCCGTCATTGGTGCACTCTTTTTTCCAGAATGGCGCATCGCGTTTTAGATAATCCATCACAAACTGACAAGCTGCGAACGCGTCTTCCCGATGAGCGCTGCTCGCACCGACGTATACGATCGGATCATTCCTGTGTAAACAGCCTACCCTGTGCACGATCTGCAGGGCGATCAGCTGCCAGCGCGACTGCGCTTCATCGGCAATGCGCGCCAGGCTTTTTTCTGTCATTCCGGGGTAGTGTTCAAGCTGCATCGATTGAAGCCCGCCTGCTTGGAGATCCCGAACAAGTCCGGTAAAGGTAACGACAGCCCCTACTTGCCCGCTGTTGTCCTGCAGCGAGGCAAGCAACTGCGCCGTATCAAAAACTTCAGTCTGAACCGCAACCGTAACTGAACCCATGTTGTATTCCTGTATAAACATCGCTCTATTGTATCAGCTAAACAGCATTCGCCATTCGAGCATGGTATCAACAAGGCGGCTCGGTTAAAATCAAGTTCACAGACCGGCCTGCCGAACCGGCCCGTATTGCCCTGCTCAGGCATGCGTGCGATAGCGGGGATTTTAAAAAGCTGGAGCGCGTAGACTCCTGCCTGACTGTACTGGAGAGTTAATATGCGATGGACGCCTCACGCCACCGTTGCCACAATTGTCGAGCGCGACGGAAAGTTTTTAATGGTCGAAGAAACCGGCAGCAATGGCCTGGTATGGAACCAGCCCGCAGGTCATATTGAAGCTGACGAATCGATTATTGAAGCGGCCCGCCGGGAAACACTCGAAGAGACCGCGTGGGATGTTGAAATCACGAAACTGCTGGGCTTTTATACCTGGACGGCGCCGTCTAATGGTAAAACCTATCATCGCCACTGCTTCGTTGGCGTTGCGCAGCAGCATCATCAGTCACGGCCACTCGATGAGTGTATCTTGCGCGCATTCTGGGTCAGTATCGATGAACTGCGGGCCAACCAAGGCAAGCTACGCAGTCCCATGGTCTTAAAATGCATCGAAGACTTTCTGGCCGGCACCACCTACCCTCTGGAACTGATTCAAGAGGTAACAGCCTGAGCCATTACCCGCCCCGCTTTTAATTATTCGCGCCTCTATAGATCGTGCAGCGCAGCGAGAATATCGGTACACTGTGCGGTCTTTTTAAACTGATAGCTGTAATCTGATCCCCCATGAAAAACAACGCCTCAACAAAAGTAATCGTCGGCATGTCCGGCGGTGTCGACTCCTCCGTATCCGCACTGCTGCTGCAACAGCAGGGATATCAGGTGGAGGGCCTGTTTATGAAAAACTGGGATGAGGACGACGGGACAGAATACTGCACAGCCATGGCCGATCTGGCTGATGCTCAGGCGGTATGTGACAAACTTGATATCACCTTGCATACAGCAAATTTCGCCGCGGAATACTGGGATAACGTGTTCGAACATTTTCTCAGCGAATACAAAGCGGGGCGCACACCTAACCCCGACATCCTCTGCAACAAAGAGATCAAATTTAAAGCGTTTCTCGACTACGCCCTAGCGTTAGGCGCTGATTATATCGCCACCGGTCATTATGTACGGCGCCGAGACAGGGATAACGTCACGCAATTACTTCGCGGCCTGGACGGCAACAAGGATCAAAGCTACTTTCTGCACGCGGTCGGTGAAGCCGAAATCGCTCGCACGCTCTTCCCCGTAGGTGAATTAGAAAAGCCCGCTGTTCGCCAATTGGCTGAGCAACATGACCTGGTCACCCACAATAAAAAAGACAGCACCGGCATCTGCTTTATCGGCGAACGTCGCTTTCGTGATTTCCTGCAGCAGTATCTACCCGCACAACCCGGCGATATCGAAACCCCGGAAGGGGAAGTGATTGGCCGTCATCAGGGCCTGATGTATCACACCATTGGTCAGCGCCAGGGGCTTGGAATCGGCGGGCTAAGCAATTATCCGGACCAACCCTGGTATGTGGTCGAAAAAGACCTGCTGCGAAATGTACTTATCGTTGTGCAAGGCAAGCAACACCCGTTGTTGTTTACCCATTCACTGACTACCGGACAGGTTGACTGGGTAGACGGCCAGGGGCCGCAACTGCCTTTTACCTGTAGCGCCAAAACCCGTTACCGACAGGATGACCAGGCCTGCCATATTGAAGCAACCGAGGCCGGTGGCTACCGGGTGACATTCGATCAGGCACAGCGTGCAGTTACCCCGGGACAATCGGTCTTTTTTTTCCATACCGATGTTTGTCTCGGTGGCGGCGTCATCGAAGAGACTTTTCGCGATTAATTACTCGTGATCCATATAAGGAGTTCACCGTGTCACGCCCCATGATTGAACAGACCATCGCCCTGGCCGGCATGTTTCAAGCCGCCAGCCTGGTGGATCAGATTGCTCGCCGCGGCATGATTCCGCAAGACAGCTTCGACGCCTCCATCAACAGTCTTTTTGTGACGTCACCGGATTGTACTGAAGATGTCTATGGCGGCACCGAGCAATGCGCGTCAAATCTGCAAATGGGCTTACGCGGTTTGATCGATCTGTCAGGTAGCGGCAAGAATGAACACAAAGATGTCACGCGTTACGCCCTTAGCATGCTGCATCTTGAAAGCCGGCTGGCGAAAACCCCGCAGATGCTCGACTCGCTATCCGATGGCTTACAGCGGGTAAGGCAGCAGGCTCGTTTCTTCGATCAAGACAACAGCCATCAGGAAGCACTAAGCACCGAGGCCCTGTCCTTTACCCATCCTAGTGCCATCGGCGGACTGTCAAAACTTTATCAGGATACGCTCAGCACCTTCAGCTTCCGTATTCAGGTCACCGGTGAACCCCGTCACCTGCAAAACAATGACAACGCCGACAAAGTACGCGCCTTGCTATTAGCGGGCATTCGTGCGGCCATTCTTTGGAAGCAGGTTGGTGGCCGGCGCTGGCACCTGCTGTTCTTCCGTTCGCGTATTGCCGGTACCGCGCAGCAGATGCTAGGCACGCGCAGATAGCCCATAAGCGCGGCGCAGACAGCATTTATCTGCTCTGCATGCCGCGCTTATAACTTGCTTGGTGTATAATTCGCGTTCGCTTTTTATGCACCC
>JBFGYY010000238.1:0-5395 GCA_041587095.1 Motiliproteus sp.
GATATAAGAGGAGTTGCAATGCATAAAGCAGAACTGGTGGCGTTGATCGCCGACAATGCGGGCCTGTCCAAGAAAGAAGCCCAGGATGCCCTGAATGCTATTACCGATAGCATCACCGATGCCCTGAGCCGCGGAGACAATGTTTCTCTGATCGGTTTTGGCACCTTCGAAACCCGCCACCGTGCGGCGCGTCAGGGTAAAAATCCGCAAACCGGTGCAGCTATGCAGATCGCCGCCAGCAATACGGCGGCTTTCAAGCCAGGTAAGTCTTTGAAGGATGCCCTGAACAGCTAGTCTGACAGGCATGATTGCGTAAAAAAGGGCCCTGAGGGCCCTTTTTTGTGTCTGCGTACTCATGAACCGTTGGGTTACAGGCCTGGATCACCGGGTTTGCCAGGATTTGCAGGTGCCGGGCTCCCGGCGATTTTACCATCCTCTACGTGCTGTAACGGCCAAGGGATCGCCTGCTGGCAGGCTCCCGCGCTGGCGTAGAGGTCTGCCAGCAGTGGTTAGATCTGCAGGGTTTTTTCGATCTGCTGCAGCGAGCTGTGGCTGACATTGATGCCTTTGACCATATAGATCAGGTGCTGGGCGATGTTGCGGGCATGGTCGCCAATCCGCTCCAGGCTGCGCAACACCCAGATAACGTTGAGTATGCGTGAAATGCTGCGCGGGTCTTCCATCATGTAGGTTACCAGGGTGCGCATCGCCGTCTTGTACTCTTCATCGATCTGCTCGTCGGCCTTGGCGACCCGGTAGGCCAGGTCGGTGTCGTAACGGGCAAAGGCGTTGAGTGAATTGGAGACCATCTCGCGAATCAGCGTGCCGATATGGCGGGTTTCCGGGTAACCACGGGGCGCTTCACCCTCTTCGGCCAGTGTGATCGCGTGGGCCGCGATGCGAGCCGCTTCATCGCCGATCCGTTCCAGGTCGTTGACCGCACGGCTGATCGAGACGATCAAACGCAGGTCGCTGGCGGCCGGCTGGCGTCGAGCCAGGATGCGGGTACACTGCTCTTCGATGGAGATCTCCCAGCGGTTGGTCTGTTCGTCGCTGCGCCGGGCGCGTTCCGCCAGTTCGGTATCGCCATCGATCAATGCCGTGAGTGCATCGGCAAGCTGCTTTTCTACTACGCCTCCCATCGCCATGAGATGGCTTTTAATTCCTTCCAGCTCTTCGTTGAACTGTTGCGAAATGTGGCCGGAATGCGCGTCGATATCAAGTTCCATCAAATGCTCCAGATCAGCCGTAGCGGCCGGTGATGTAATCTTCGGTCTGTTTTTTCTTCGGTGTGGTGAACAGCGTGTCAGTGGCACCGAATTCTATCAGGTCACCCATATACATAAAGGCGGTGTAGTCGGACACCCGGGCGGCCTGCTGCATGTTGTGGGTGACGATCACGATGGTGAAATTTTCCTTCAGCTCGTGAATCAGCTCCTCGATCTTCAGGGTCGAGATCGGGTCCAGAGCCGAAGCGGGCTCATCCAGCAGCAGTACTTCCGGTTGCACGGCCACGGTACGGGCGATGACCAGACGCTGCTGCTGACCGCCGGACAGGCCCAGGGCACTTTCATGCAGCCGGTCTTTGACTTCGTCCCACAGTGCCGCGGAGCGCAACGCCCACTCAACTGTTTCGTCGATCACGCGTTTTTTCTTGATGCCCTGAATACGCAGACCGTAGGCGACGTTCTCATAGATGCTTTTCGGGAAGGGGTTCGGCTTCTGAAATACCATGCCGACCCGGCGGCGCAGGTCGGCGACATCGACTGTGCGGTCGTAAATGTTGTTGTCTTCGAGCAGAATCTGGCCGTCGATATGGCATTGATCGACCAGGTCGTTCATGCGGTTGAAGCAGCGCAGCAGGGTGGATTTACCGCAGCCGCTCGGGCCGATAAAGGCGGTGACCCGATTTTTCGGGATGGTCATGTTGATGCCGTGCAGCGCCTGCTTTTCGCCGTAGAACAGGTTGAGGTCCTTGACCTCGAGGGTCAGTGATTCGTCCTCAAGATTGAGGGTTCTGCTCTCGGCGGGGAGGGCGTTCAGCGAGACACCGTGTGTGTTCGTTTGTCTGTTCATGTTCGTTGCCAGATCCATAATCTACCTGCTAATGAGCTCGGGTACAGAGCCTGTTCGTGTACACCCGTTCGGGTGACGATTTGGGCGTCAGTGCTCCAGCGCCTTGTATTTTTCCCGCAGCCGGTTACGTATCGCGACCGCGCTCAGGTTAAGCATAGCGATAACAGCCACCAGCAGCAGCGCCGTGGCGTAAACCAGCGGCCGGGCGGCCTCTACGTTGGGGCTTTGAAAACCGACATCGTAGATGTGGAAGCCCAGATGCATAAATTTCTGATCCAGATGGATAAAGGGGTAGTTGGCGTCCAGTGGCAGAGACGGGGCCAGTTTCACCACGCCGACCAGCATCAGCGGCGCAACTTCACCTGCTGCACGAGCCACGGCCAGAATCACCCCGGTCATCATGGCGGGGCTGGCCATCGGCAGCACCACTTTCCACAGGGTTTCGGCCTTGGTGGCACCCAGGGCCAGGCTGCCTTCACGCACCGCGCGCGGGATTCGTGCCAGCCCCTCTTCGGTGGCCACGATAACCACCGGCACCGTCAGCAGTGCCAGGGTTAATGACGCCCATAGCAAGCCGGGTGTGCCGAAGGTGGGGGCAGGCAGCGCCGCCGGGAAGAACAGTTCGTCGATATGTCCGCCCAGAAAATAGATAAAGAAGCCCAGACCGAACACGCCGTAAACGATGGATGGTACCCCGGCCAGGTTGTTGACCGCGATGCGAATCAGGCGGGTCATCAAGCCCTGGCGTGCGTACTCACGCAGGTAGATCGCCGCGACCACGCCGAAGGGTGTCACCATGATCGACATCAGCAGCACCATCATGACGGTGCCGAAAATGGCCGGAAAGACCCCGCCTTCGGTATTCGCTTCCCGGGGCTCATCGCTGAGGAACTCCCATAATTTGGCGAAGTAGAAGCCGGTTTTTTCGATCAGGCCCATGCGGTTGGGCTGATAGGCGTGCACCACCTTGCTGATGTTTATTTCAAGCTGGCGACCATCGGCGGTTTCGGCGACAAAACTGTCACGCTCAAACTGCGCGTAGAGCGAGGTCAGGCGGGCCTGCAGTTCGGCGTAGGCCTGATCATGCCCGGCGCGTTCGGCGTCGATCTCGGCCTGACTGGCGCTGTCGAGTGCACCTTTCAGTTCCAGGCTGCGCTCCTGAAGGCGCAGGCGTTCCAGGCTGTAATTGATGGCGCCGATTTCATGTTTTTCGATCCGGGTGATCTTGTCATGAATGGCCAGCGCGCGCTCGATCCGGCGTTGGAACTCCTGCCATAGGGGTTCTGAAACCCGGTTGTCACCCACGTCGCTGCGCTGCACCTGCATGACCGTCTTGCCCTGCTCTTTAACTTGCAGCAGGTAGCCGTAAAAGTTGCCCCATTCGCGCCGCTCGGAAACGAACATCTGCGCTGGGTATTCGATCTGATCGAGGCTGTCGGCCAGCGCCCAGCGGAAATCGGCGCCCGACACGTCACGGTTACCCACCTTGAGCAGCACCCGCTCCGCACTTTCCAGTCCGGCGGCTATTTCGATACCGGCGTTGCGCAGCTGCTCTGCGGGGACCATTTCGCGCTCGACTACCTCGCCGGCAATCACGATCTGGTTGCCGGAGTTGTCGCGGTAGTCGGCTTGCATCACATCGCTCGGCCAGAAGTGACCAAGACCACGGGCGGCGATCAGGACCAAAAGACCCGCAACCATCAGGACGTTGATGGCGACGGCGCCGGCTGTCAGCCAGACCCAGGGATCACCGGATTTGAACCAGTGGCCGATTGAGCTGGAGTTACTCGTGTGTTTCATCGCACGTCCCTTCCTTACAGGGCGCCGTACTTGCGGCGCAGGCGCTGGCGGACAATCTCGGCAGCGGTATTAACAACAAAGGTGAAGAGGAACAACACCAGGGCGGCGAGGAACAGGATGCGGAAATGGGAGCTTCCGACCTCCGATTCCGGCATCTCAACGGCGATATTGGCGGCCAGCGTACGCATCCCCTCGAAGATATTGACGTCCATGATGGGGGTGTTGCCGGTCGCCATCAGTACGATCATGGTTTCGCCGACGGCGCGCCCCATACCGATCATCATGGCGGAAAAGATACCGGGGCTGGCGGTAGGTAAAACCACGCGGCTCAGTGTTTGCCAGGGTGTGGCGCCCAGCGCCAGAGAACCGTTGCTCAGGTGCTGAGGCACGCTGAAGATGGCGTCTTCGGTGATGGAGAAAATGGTCGGAATTACTGCAAAGCCCATCGCCAGGCCGACCACCAGTGAGTTGCGCTGGTCGAAGTCGATACCCAGGTCGCGGGTGATAAACAGCTTCATATCGCCGCCAAAGAACAGTACTTCAACCAGCTCGCTGGCCGGTATGGCCGCCAGGGTCAGCAGAATAATGACCGGGATCAGCAGGGCCGCATCCCAGCCCTCGGGGATGAGGAAGCGAATCTGCTTGGGCAGGCGCTGCCAGAGGTAGGCGAACAGCAGTACGCCGATGGGGACCAGCAGCAGTAAGGTAAAGATCCGTGCCAGATGCAGCTCGATAAAGGGGGCCAGCCACAGACCGGCGAGGAATCCCAGGATTACCGTCGGCAGCGCTTCCATCAGCTCAATAAAGGGCTTTATTTTTCGACGCAGTCCCGGTGCCATGAAGTAGGCGGTGTAGATCGCGCCGCAGATGGCCAGCGGCGTGGCGACCAGCATGGCGTAAAACGCGGCTTTCAAGGTTCCGAATGCCAGTGGCATCAGGCTGTATTTCGGTTCGAAGTCGTTGGTCGCCGCCGAAGACTGCCAGGTGAAGGACGGTTCTTCATAGCCTTCGTACCAGATCTTGTGCCACAGGGCGTGCCAGGAGACTTCGGGGTGCTCGTTATCGACCGTCCAAAAGCCCATTTTGCCATCGGGGCGCTCGACCAGCAGTGCATCAGCGCGGGGTGAGATCGCCATCTGCCGGACACCCTTAAGGTCCAGGCTGGTACTCAGAACCCGGTTTTGTGCCGTGGAGTTATACACGCTGACTGTGCCGTCTTGCTCAGCGCTTATGAAGCCCTTGCGTCGGTGTTCCGGAATGATCTGGGTAATGCTGTTCGGATTTTCGCTGCTGAAGTCGCGGATATGTTGCAGTTCGTATTCTCCACCGGCGTTACGGACCATAAACCATTGCGAGATACGCCCGCTCTGATCGCCGTTCATCAATGAGCTGCCGCCCAGCAAGAATGACGCGCTGGTGATCTTGGAATGGCCGGTGCGCAGGGTCGGTTGCGCCACCGGGGCGGAAGGATCCTGAATATTCAGCAGTTGGATCTGGTCGTTTTTATCCAGCACCAACA
>JBFGYY010000239.1:0-5351 GCA_041587095.1 Motiliproteus sp.
GGTTAAGAAAGGCGTGCTGTATGCCAACATGATCGATATGCGTCAACCTTCTAACTCGCTGTCAGCGCGAATCGTCGATAACATCAGTGGTAACTACAACTACAAGATGGGCGTGGCCCGGATCCGTAAGATCGGTGAATCTAAATACAAGGAAGAGTTCCGCAGCTTCTCCTTCGTACCAAGGCATATTGGCGCCACCACCTGATCCGCCAATGTACGATCACCACGGGTTGTACTATCACCACGGGTAACACCACGGGGGCTTCGGCCCCCGCTTTCATACCTGAACCTGAGCGCTTAACCGGCGACGCTCTGGATCTGGATCAATCTCTGACCTTCAACGCCCTCGTCGATACACCCAGACTCGTTGGGGCTATGGTTAATCAGTCGGCGTTCTGGGATAATCCCCCATGCAAAAATATCCACCACTGTCGTCAGTCTCCGGTTTTACCTGTCAAAACCCCAACCCCTGCTACGACCCGCGCTGCGGACACCTTGTTCTGCGGCTCTTTATTCTGCGCCTAAGCAAGGTCTGAAACCCGCATGAAAACCCCTAAACCGCTGCTGCCACTTATCGATGATGGTCTGATCGATGAAGTAATCCGTCCGTTGATGAGCGGTAAAGAAGCGGCTGTTTATCTGGTTCGCTGTGGCACGGAAATTCGCTGTGCAAAAGTGTACAAAGATGCCGCAAAGCGCAGTTTTAAACAGGCCGTTCAATACCGCGAAGGGCGTAAAGTTCGAAACAGCCGCCGCGCACGGGCAATGGAGAAGGGCTCTAAGTTCGGCCGCCGTGAACAGGAAGAGGTCTGGCATAACGCGGAGGTTGATGCGTTGTATAAACTGGCTGATGCCGGCGTGCGGGTTCCCAAGCCTTACGGCTGCTTTGACGGTGTTCTGCTGATGGAACTCATCACGGATGATAACGGTGAGGTCGCTCCGCGCCTGAATGATGTGATGATGTCTGCCGAACAGGCCAGAGAAGATCACGCGACGATTATCCGCGATGTTGTGCGTATGCTCTGTGCCGGCCTGGTCCACGGCGATCTGTCCGAATTCAATGTACTGGTCGACGCCTACGGCCCTGTGATTATCGACCTGCCCCAGGCGGTGGACGCCGCCGCCAACAACCACGCACAATGGATGCTGGCGCGTGATGTAGACAATATGACCACCTACTATGGTCAATACGCTCCGGAACTGCTCGGTACCCAATATGCCGAAGAGATCTGGGCGCTTTATGAAGATGGCGAGCTTCATCCGGAGGTCGAACTGAGCGGCCAGATTGAGGCACCCGCCGTACCCGCAGATGTCGATGCCGTGTTACTGGAGATCAAGGCCGCGTTCGCTGAAGAGCAGGAACGCAAAGCGCGTATGCAAGAAGCCGCCGAGCTCGACTAACCGGACCAGCAACGAGTCCACGCAAAAATATTTGTCAGTGGCTGGCACAGGGTAGACCCCCGCAGCCACTGCACGCAGATTATTGACAAAACACCAGCGACATCCCGACGGTCCGCACTTCAACTTACCTGAAATTCAACGACTTTTACTTTTTCCCCAGCCATCTTTTTTGTCCAGGAAGGCGTCGGATCGCTCACCCCATTGGCCGCTGAATGAAAAACATTCCGTACTACACCGCAAAAAGATCAATATATTCATCTCCATGTAAATAATATTACATTGACGTTTACGTAAAAGTCGCATAACTTGTGTTCCGAGCGACCTCATAAGGGTATCGCTCTGGCAAGAACCGGGTCATCCAACCCGGATAACAACAAGAACTTGCTCTATCGCTGTGATCCAACGATAGAAAGGATACAACTATGAAACACCCCAACAAGACGACCTCCGCACTCCTCTGGCTGACGCCCCCGCATCATATTCTGTCTTACCCGTCAGGCGCATTCCCAGGATTTAATGACGCCGAATAGCCCCTAATCCACTGCACCGATTAGCGGCACAACAACGGGTCTGGTTACGCGAGCTGCCTGCAACCGTGTTCACCAGGCCAATGATACCGATACATCATTGGACAGATAAATTATGAGTATTTTCAGTCACCCGGAATTTGATAACCATCAAGCCGTACACTTTTGCAGCGACCCGGAAACCGGTCTGCGCGCCATCATCGCAGTGCATAACAGCAACCTCGGTCCGGCCCTCGGCGGCTGTCGCATGTGGCCCTATGCCTCGGATGAAGAAGCCCTGCGCGATGTGCTGCGTCTTTCCAAAGGAATGACATACAAGTCCGCCCTGGCCAACCTGCCGCTTGGCGGTGGTAAATCGGTCATTATCGGCGATCCTCGCCAGCATAAAACCGACGACCTTCTGCGTGCCATGGGTCGTTTCCTTGAGCAACTGGGCGGCTCGTACATCGCCGCCGAAGATTCCGGCACCAGCGTACGGGATCTACAGATCATCGGTCAGGAAACTGCCCATGTCGCAGGCGTTCAGGAAAAAGCCGGCATTCTGGGAGCCGTCAACAGTGGCGATCCATCGCCAGCTACGGCCTACGGTACGTTCATCGGCCTGAAAGCCGCCGTCGCCCATAAGCTGAAGCGTGACGATCTGCGGGGCCTGAAAGTTGCGATACAGGGTGTGGGCAACGTGGGCTTCCGTCTTGCCCGCCACCTGCATGAGGCCGGTGCACAGCTGTGGGTCAGCGATATCTATCCGGAACAGGTTAATCGTGCAGTCGAAGAGTTCGGCGCGCAGGCGGTCTCTTCTGCAGAGATAATGGATCTAGACGTTGACGTCTTCGCCCCCTGTGCCCTGGGAGCTGTTATCAACGATCTGTCTATTCCGCACCTGAAAGCCTGCATCGTCGCCGGTGCGGCCAATAACCAACTTGCAGAGGAACGCCATGGGCTGGCGCTATTAGAGCGCGGCATCCTGTATGCACCAGACTTCGTTATAAATGCCGGGGGCATCATCGATGTCTGCTACGAGCGCCATGGTCATGATGCGGCCAAAGTTCAGGCCCATGTCGAAGGCATCGCCGACACGCTCAATGAAATTTTCGCCCGCTCGGATCAGGAAGGCCTGCCCACAGGGATTATCGCCAATCAACTGGCTGAAGAACGCTTCCTCGGCCAAGCCCGGGCGCAAATCGATCCGGAAACACTCCAGGCCCTGGCCAGCTGAAGCTACGACTGATACCCCGCCCTGAAACGGAGAACGGGGCGATGTGATATCAATTCAACGATTTAATAAAAATAACACGACAGGACAGTTTTATGACTATGACATCCACAACATCCGCCGGCGCGGATTCGTCAAGCCAAGGGGCAGCACCACGCCTCTGGTCGTCCCGATTCGCATTTATACTGGCTGCGACAGGCTCCGCCGTCGGTCTGGGCAATATCTGGAAGTTTCCGTATATCACCGGTGAAAACGGTGGCGGCGCATTTGTGCTGGTCTACCTGCTCTGTATCGCGCTGGTCGGCTTACCGATCATGATCGGTGAAGTTCTGATCGGACGCAGGGGGCGCCATAATCCGATTACCGCCATGCAGGATATCGCTGCAGATCAAGGTTGCTCACCGCGCTGGAAAGCGCTGGGATGGCTGGGTGTATGCGCCTCATTTATCATCCTGTCGTTTTACTCCGTGATTGGGGGCTGGGCGGTTTCTTACGTCGGCACCAGTCTGAATGGCAGCTTTGTCGGCGCGGATGCAGACCAAATCGGCGCGATGTTTGGCGGCTTGCTGGCCGACCCCTGGACACTTTTGCTATGGCACAGCATCTTTATGCTGTTGGTTATCGCCGTAGTTGCGCGCGGCGTACAAGCCGGCCTGGAAAAAGCAGTCACCTGGTTGATGCCCGCCCTGTTCGTGCTGTTACTGGTGATGGTCGGTTATGCGGCAACAACCAGTCACTTTATGGACGGGGTTCGCTTTCTGTTTGAACCCGACTTTTCCAAATTAAGCACCGAAGGCGTGCTGACAGCCATGGGGCACGCATTCTTCACCCTGAGCCTGGGTATGGGCGTTATGATGGCGTACGGCGCGTACTTGCCTAAGAAGGTTTCCATTGTAAAAGTCAGCATCGCCGTTTCACTGATGGATACGCTGGTCGCCCTTTTGGCTGGCCTGGCAATTTTTCCCATCGTTTTCGCCAACAGCCTTGAACCGGGTGCCGGTCCAGGTCTGATCTTTCAGACGCTGCCGTTAGCCTTCGGTCAGATGCCCGGCGGTACGCTGTTCGGCAGCCTGTTCTTCCTGTTGCTGGTCTTTGCAGCCTGGACCTCGGCCATTTCGCTACTGGAGCCCGTTGTCGCCTGGCTGGAAGAAAAACGCGGTGTTAGCCGGGTACTGAGCACGCTGGTTGCAGGATGCGCGGTATGGCTACTGGGGATCGCCTCGATTCTATCGCTGAACCTGTGGTCCGACGTAACCCCGCTGGGTATGTTCGCCATGTTCGAAGGCAAGACCATCTTTGACCTGCTGGACTTCCTGACAGCCAATATCATGCTGCCGCTAGGTGGTCTGCTGGTGGCCGTCTTTGTCGGCTGGTTCGTTTCACGTCAAGCGCTGGCAAAAGAGCTGGGGCAGGAACACTCATTCGGTTTCAAACTGTGGTACGCGGCGCTGCGCTATATCACGCCGATCGCGGTGTTGGTTGTATTCATCTATAACCTGAGCTAAGACCCGACGGTCAACCGGCATACCTGTGCCACGAGTCAGGTATGCCGGTTTTACTTGCGTTCATCATCTCATCTTTTTAAGCCGTTACAGGCAAAACCACCATGAGTCGCTTCGCGGCCTGCTCCGAGCCGGGTGAAACGTCGGTGAGAGATTCCTCCAGCGCTGCTCAATAGATCAAGCGGCTACTACCCAGCAGTATCTGGTCATCGGCATCCCCTATCACTACCCGTAGATTGAGCGACAAAGCACCTTTTGGCCGCACGGAGGTAGCAACCTGATAACAGCGAGGTCCCATTGCATACCGATCCGTCGGATCATCCATAACGATAAAATTGATATCGGGCGTCGTCATATCGGTCAGGCGCGTCTGTGATATGTAGGTCCTCCCCTTACCCGCCGCCGATTTGATTTGATAACAAACCTCTACGGCTTTTACCGGTTGACGGCTCGACTCTACCACCACCGGCATCTCCAGTACGACCCATTGCGTGTCTTGTTGACTAAGCGCCTGACTCGTCTCGATAAGTAAAGCCGACGACGGGCAACAATGGGGGCGCACGGTTATTTTGGCAGAATCAGGCCCACTAGCGCCCACGGCAATCGCCGACAAAGGCCCCGAAACCACCTGCACCACCTGACAGCCGGTCAAAACCACGGCACACAACATCAACCAACAGCCCAGGATAGGTTTTATGCTCATCTTTA
>JBFGYY010000240.1:0-5324 GCA_041587095.1 Motiliproteus sp.
GCCCCAGCGACCGGCGGTGTGCGCGCAGTTTCAGGCTGAGCCGGACTTCTGTGGCGACTCGCGCCAGCAGGCGCTGGAATTGATAGCCTGGCTGGAGCAACAAACCTGAGCGTGTATGACGCCGTTGGCAGATCTGCTCAGCCGCAGCAGCAAAAGCACAGACTATCGAATCAGGATCATTCGGCTGGCCGCAGGCTTTCCCCCGCTTCCAGCCGGAACGGCAGCTCGATCACCGACTGACTGACCGTCCCCCCCTGCAACCGTGCCAGCAAATGCTCGGCAGCAATCCGCCCCATCTCCTCGCGCGGGGTGACGACGGTCGCCAGCCGTGGCACGATGGCGTTAGCGATATCGTGGCCATGGAAACCGGCGATGCCGATCTGATCCGGCACCGCAATGCCCTGTCGCTGACACTCGAACAGCGCGCCAATCGCCAGGTCGTCGTTGGTGCAGAATACACCATCCAGATCCGGGCGCCTTTCCAGAGCCTGGCGCAACAGCAAGGCCCCACGGGTGAAGGATGACGCCTCTTCGGTCTGCAGGCTGAACGGCTCCAGCCCCTGCTCGGTCATCGCCCGCTCATAACCGCGAACTTTCAGCCGGGTTCGGGTATCCATGCGGGCCGCAAAGTAGACGGTTTTGCGGTGGCCGCGGGCAATCATCAGCTCGGTCATCGCCAGGGCGGCAGCCTCGTTATCGAAACCGATGGCCTGCTCAATCGCCGGCGATACCGAATCCATCACCTCGATCACCGGCACCCCGGCCGTGCGGATCATCCGTCGCACCCGGTCGGTATGAAAGCTCTCCGACAGAATCAATCCATCGACGTTATAGCCGAGCAGGGTAGCGATACGCGCCTCCTCGGCCGCCTGGCTGTAGCTGTAATGTGCCAGCATGGTTTGATAACCGGCCGGATCGGTGACCGATTCGATGCCGCGAATCATCTCGGCGAATACCTGGTTGGTCAGCGAGGGTACCAGCAGACCGATGGCCTGGCTTTTCGAGCTGGACAGGATATCGGGCACCCGGTTGGGAATATAACCCAGCTCATCCAGCACCTGCTGGATCTTCGCCTGCAGTGTTGCAGATACCTGCTCCGGCTTTTTCAGGTAACGGCTGACGGTCATTTTGGTCACGCCGACACGATCTGCGACATCTTGGAGAGTGGGTCTTTTACGTTTTTCAGCCATCAGTAAACCTGAATAGTAATGTTATGCGTAACATCATACAGACGCTCATGCAGTCAGACAAAACCGGCCGGCTCGACTTTCTGAATCAGGCGCAGGATTCAAGCATCCTGCGCCTGCGCGGGCCCTATGGCGCTGAGAATATCCGCAAGCACCCGTTCCGTTGGCTGATTGATATCGATGTGGAACGCTTCGCCGGGTTCCGGCTCGATCAGTTCGCGGAACTGGCTTTCCAGCATCTCTCGACCATGGAAGTAATGCCCTTCGCGCTGACTGAGACGTTTCCAGATGGTCTCGATATCCCCTTTCAGGTAGATCAGCCGGGCGTCGTTGCCCTTGCGCAGCAACTGCCGATACTGGGGCTTCAGTCCGGAGCAGGCCAGCACGGCAGTCTCCTCACTGTTGAGCAGTTGGTTGAGCGTCAGTAACCAGCCGTAACGATCCTCGTCGTTCAAAGGCGTTCCCTGACGCATCTTCTCGACATTGGCCTGTGGGTGGTAATCGTCGCCATCGAAGAAGGCGAGCCCCAGCCGCTTGGCCAGCATGGAACCGATTAACGACTTGCCGCAACCGGATACCCCAAGCACGATATATTTTTTTGTCATCCTGTAGCTCCTATTTCCACCACAGCGCCAGCTGCGGGAAGGCGATGACCAGCGTCAGTGCGATCACCTGTAGCGCGATAAATGGCATCAGCGCGGTAAAGATCTCGCCCAGACTGATATCTTTCGGTGCCACGGATTTCAGGTAGAAGGCCGCGGGACCAAAGGGCGGCGACAGGAAGGACACCTGCATGTTCAGGCAGAACACGACGCCGAACCAGATCGGATCCAGACCAAGGTTGCTGATAATCGGTACGAAGATCGGCATGGTCAGCAGCGCTACTCCGACCCAGTCCAGGAACATTCCCAGCACCAGCAGAATCGCCATCATGATCAGGATGGTGGTCATCACATGACCGTCGCTCAGGGTCAGGATGACCGACTCGACGAAGTCGATGCCGCCCATCAGGTTGTAGACGCCGACCAGTGCTGTGGCACCGATGCCGATCCAGATGATCATGCCGCAGGTCTGCATTGTGGCCTTGGCGCTATCGCGTAGCATGCTGACGTTCAGCTCGCCACGGATCAGGGCGCTGAGCATGATGCCGACGACACCCAGTGCTGAAGCCTCGGTGACCGACGCCACGCCGGTATAGATGCTGCCCAGTACTATAGCTACGGTCAGTCCCGGGAAGAACAGGGCTTTCATGTAGTTGATGTCGCGCGCATCTTCCGCCGCCATTTCCTCGGCGCTTGGCAGTGGCGCCAGTGACGGATTCAGGTAGCAGCGGATCAGCACATAGGCAACATAGAGGCCGGCCAGAATCGCGGCGGGCAGGAACGCCGCTTTGAACAGGTCGCCGATCGACACGCTGGCGGTCATGCCATAGATGATCAGCACGATACTCGGCGGCATCATGGTGCCCAGCGCGCCGCCGGCACAGGTGGTACCAATCGCCAGCTTGCGGTCGTAGCCAAGGCGCAGCATCTGCGGCAGGGCCAGGATGCCCAGCAGTACAGTTTCACCACCGATTACGCCGGACATGGAAGCCAGAATCACCGCCACCACCAGCGTTTGTACAGCCACTCCGCCGCGCAACCTGCGGGCGAACTTTTTCATCGCATCGAACAGGTCGATGGCGATACCGGAGCGATCCAGCAGCGCCGCCATCAACACAAACATCGGCACGGCGAGAAAAACATAGCTGTTGACAAAGCTGTACATGCGGCTGGTAATCAGCGGCATCGCGTCAATACCGAACCAGCCGACCGTGAAGATCAGCGCCACCAATGCGGTCACGAACGCCAGTTGCATGCCTGTCAGCAGCAGGGTGATCAGCAGTCCCAGCATCAGCAGGCTGCCGTAGGCAATTCCGATAGAAGACAGATCAAACATCGCTCGCCCCTCCGGTTTTGTTGCCGGCCAGTTGCCGGATATCGTCGATCAGGTGGAGCAGAAACTGTATGAACATCACACACACAACCAGTAGGATCAGCGCTTTGAGCAGCGCCGGAAACGGCGGATTCCAGGCCGAGCCGGAGGTTTCCAGGCGCATCTCGCCCAAGGGCGAAAACCAGGCGCTGCCGACCATCATCCAGGCGCCATAAATCAGCATCGCGGCAAACAGCAGCCCGGCGAGCGAATGGAAAACATCCAGATAGAGCCGGGTTCGGGGCGACACCTGGTCGTAAATCAGCACCACTCGCACATGCTTATTGTTTGCCAGTGCATAGGCACCGCCGACGACAAACAGTGAACCGCCGATAAAGGACGCCGATTCATGCACCCAGATCGTCGGGGCATTGAACAGGTAACGCAGAAAAATTTCCAAAAAGGAGATCGCAACGGTGGCGACAAACAGCAGGCTCAGCAGATCGCCAACCCGCAGGATCCAGCGATCCAGCAAGGTGCGCCCGTGTTGTTCGACCTCCCGGGCTTCCTCTGCTTGCAGTCTTTCAGAAGGTTTCATTTGACGGTATCCGAATAATTTAGCGGGACGCAGCGCCCCGCTGTTGTGCTCAGGAGTGAGGTAAGCCCGACCTTACAGCAGGCCGTTATCTTCCAGGTAAGTGGTCACTGACTGGTAGACCTTGGTGGCGTTGGCAGAGCCCTTGGAAAACTCCTCCCACTGGGAACGGGCGATGGCACGGAACTTCTTGCGCTCCTCGGCCGACCAGTCATGGATGGTGATCTCCGGGTTACTGCGCGCGGCCTTGACTGCTTGCTGATCGGCGATCCGCAGTTGGGTGGTTATATCCTGGGCAAAGTCACGCACGGATACCGTCAGGATTTCCTGCAAATCCGCGGGCAGCTTGTCCCATTTCTTCTGGCTGACGGAGATATCGATCAATGGCAGCGAGTGAAAACCGGGTTGCACCGGGTGAGCCGCGATATCGTTCATACCGGCCTTCTGGTTGGTGGAGAACACGGTGTAGTCCGCCGCGTCGATGACGCCCTTGCTGAGGGCCGTGAACACCTCGGAGCCCGGCAGGTTGACCGGCGTCGCGCCGGCCGCGGCGAATACCTTCTGCACCAGGCCTTCAGGTGCGCGCAGCTTCAGCCCCTTGAGGTCGTCGACGCCGTCAACCGGCACCTTGGAAACGAAGGATTCCACACCGGTCGTCGAGCCGCCGATGAACTTGACGCCATAGGGTGCGTAAAGCTCGGTCATCAGTTGATAACCGCCGCCGTAATTGATGTATTGCAGCAGTTGGGATGTATCAGACCAGGCACCCACGGTGTTGCCGATCAGCCCGAAGGCGGGGTCCTTGCCCGAAAAGTAACCGGTGGCGGTGATGTGCCCATCGAGAATACCCATTTTGATAGAATCCAGGGTTTCGGTGTGTTTCACGACACTGCCGACCGGCAGCAGTTTGATCTCCAGTCGACCGCCGGACATCTTTTCGACACGCTCGGCCCATTGCTGCTGAACCTGGAAGTTCTTATCACCGGAGGGGTCGGAAGATTGCACTTTGAAGGTGAAGTCGGCGGCGACCGCAGAGAGGGAAACCAGACTGGACAGCGCCGCAGTCAAAACTGTTGTTGAGAAATTCATGATTGCTTCCTGTGTTTTTGTTCTCGAATCAGACCTGGCAACCAAGTAGACAAGTCATATGTTTGCTTTCGTTGTTACCGGTAACAATTTGAACTTTACCGGTAACAATTTGAACTTTACCGGTAACATTTCGATAAATCAACCTTTTTAGTGATTGTTTAACCGGGCCCTTGCGGTCGGTGAAAAGCCCAGGTGCAAACGCTCAGCGTACGGAGCGCCAGCAGCAGCGGGAATTTTGCCGCGGCCTGCCATCGAGGCTGCGCCCAGTGGAAACGCAGCCTCGATGGCGTCGGCATTAAGATCCGCGGCTGACGCTGACACCTTGACAACTTTTACCGGGTTAATCGGCTACAATTCAGCCTATGAGACTCGCTTGCGTTTCACTGATCTGCTTATTCCTGGTCGCGATCGGAGGCCCTGTGGCCTGGTCCGCCGAAGCCCTGGCGTTGGCCGAACTCGCCCGGCCGGGCCGAGTGTTGATCTTGCGCCACGCCCTGGCGCCGGGTATCGGGGATCCGCCGAACTTTCAGCTTGATGAC
>JBFGYY010000241.1:0-5309 GCA_041587095.1 Motiliproteus sp.
CCCAGCGCCAGCAGCCTTTGCCGCTACGCTATTGGTGCAGGCAGAGCTGCATCGACAAGGCATCGGGTTTCATACCCATTATGTTTTATCGCACGACGCGGTCTACCGCGGGGTCGCTTCAGGGCGCTTTGCGGCCGGCGGCGGAGTGCAGCGGACGTTCAATGCGTTGCCGGAGAGCGTACGTGCACAGCTCAAGATCGTTTGGCGCTCCAAGGGGTTTACTCCCCATGCGATTGCGGCTCATCCCCGCGTGGGTCCGGGTGTTCGCAAGGCGGTAAGTGAAGCCTTGGTCTCTTTGGCCGAGAGTGCGCAGGGCCAAGCTGTGTTAAAACCGCTGCGCCTGAAAGGCTTCAGCGCCGCCTTGGACAGCGACTGGGATGATGTGCGTGACCTGCATATTGAGCAGGTTATGGGCCGGTTATAAAGGATGTGGGTTGCAGGGGCCTCCGGCTGAGGCGTCTCAATATAACTTGGTATTTGCAACCAGGATCAGTCTAATTGGTCCGTTGCAGGTTAGCAGTGAGGAATATAGCGATGTCATTTCGGTTTAAAACAGTGGTCGGAATCGCTTTTATAGAGGCCGTGTTCCTGCTGGTTCTGGTCTGGCAGGCCTCGTTATATTTGCAGCGCAGCGGTGAGCGCGCCAAGAGTCAGCATGCGGTCGAAACCTCGCAGCTGTTCGCTCTGTTGGCGAAGAATGCTGTTATCGCTTCCGATATGGCTACACTGGATGAGATCGTGAAACAGATCAGTATTTTGCCCCATGTGCGGTATATACGAGTCATCGATGATCAGGGCGTTCTGGCTCAGGCAGGAGATGCCGCCGTCATGAACAGAGGCTTTGCAGCCGATCGCAGCATTGATCAGGTTGACGATGAAATATTCGATGTCAGCGCGAACGTTGCAGAGGGTGGTTATGAATTTGGCCGGGTACAGCTTGGCATTTCTACCCTGGACATTTCTCGCGACGTACAGGAGGCGCGCGGGACGCTTATCAGTATTGCGATCGGGGAGCTGTTAATGGTGGCATTGGTTTCCTGGTGGTTTGGTTCCTACCTGACGCGAGGGCTGCAACAGTTAAAGTCGGCTGCCGTGACCATCAGCCAGGGCGGACGCAACAAGCGCGTTGAGGTTAAGGGGCGGGATGAGTTGAGTGTTACCGCGCAGGCGTTTAATCTGATGGTGTCGAAACTTAACCAAGAGCAAGAAGCTTTGAGCGAAAATAAACGCGATCTCGAAGAGTTGAATCAGCAGGTGGTCAGTAGCGAGCTCTATCTGCGAACGGTGTTGGATTCCGTTGTCGACGGAATCGTTTCGATCGATTCCAAGGGTATTATCAGCCGTATCAATCGATCCGGTGAAGTATTGTTCGGTTACGAACCTGGTGAGCTGTTGGGTAAAAATGTACATTGCCTGATGCCATCCCCGCACCGGGAAGCGCACGATGGTTATCTGGCCCGGTATCTCGCCGGCGGTAAGCCGAGCGTAATCGGCGCAGGGCGAGTCGTTGAGGGGCTGCGTAAAGACGGCTCCTGTTTTCCAATGCATCTCTCTGTTTCAGAAATGACCGTTGAGGGTAAATCATTCTTTGTCGGCCTGATTCAGGACAAGACGCTTAGCAATCAGCTTGAGGCCGAAGTTCGGCGTTCGTCCAAGATCAAATCGATGATTACGGATGCGAGTCTTGATTCGATGGTAACCGTGGACATGGATGGCATTGTGGTGGAATACAACGCCGTTGCGGAAAAAACTTTTGGTTGGTCCCGTGACGAGGTGATGGGTAAATTGATGGAGGATTTTATTATTCCTCCTGAAATGCGCGAGGCTCATCGCCACGGTATGGCGCGCTTTAAACAACATGGTAGTGGCCCGCTGATCGGAGGGCGGGTCGAAGTCGATGCGCTGCGTAAGAACGGTGAGCGCTTTCCTATCGAGTTATCACTGGTGGCCGCCGAGATCGACGGGGAGCGTTTGGCGACCGCTTTTTTGCGCGACATCACCGCCCGCAAACAGGCCGAACAAGAACTGATCGATGCGAAAGAAGCGGCCGAAGAGGCATCGCTGGCCAAGTCGCGCTTTCTCTCGCAAATGAGTCATGAGATACGTTCGCCGCTAAACGCGGTACTCGGCGCGGTTAACCTGGTTGCCGAGCGGATCCAGCAGCCAGAGCACCAGCGATTGCTGAATACGGCGCAGAGCAGCGGCATGGCGTTGTTGTCAGTGATTAACGAAGTGCTGGATTTTTCGAAAATTGAAGCCGGCCATGTGACGGTTATGGCGGAAAAGGTTAATTTGAAAGACTTGGTAGAAGATGTGCTGAACGGGGCTTACGCCCGGCTTTATAAACGTGACCTTGATCTGATCTGTCATGTGGATCCCGCCGTAGGTGAGCAGATTATTACCGATCCGGTACGGGTGCGCCAGCTGATCAATATTCTGGTAGATAATGCGGTGAAATTTACCGATAACGGTGTCGTTGTGGTGGATATTCAGCGCGTTGGCCTGGCAACGGGTGACGGTGGCATCGAAGTCTCGGTGCATGATACCGGTGTCGGCATTCCGGATGATTGTATTCAGAGCGTATTCAACGAGTTCGAACAGGTTGACGCTACACAGGACAGTCGCTTCGGGGGCACCGGGCTGGGGCTGACCATTGCCAAGCGTCTGGTTGAATTGCTTAAAGGTGACATCGGCGTCGAGAGCCAGCCGGACAAGGGTAGCCGGTTTTACTTTTCCATCCCGGTCATCTTCCTGGATAATCCCGTTGCCTGCACTGCCGATATAACCGGCAAGTTACATCTGATCACAACCAATTTGGCTCTGCGCGAGGTGTTTGCTGACAAAATGCAGGCAATGGGTGGCCAATTCCAGGGGCATCAAAGCCTCTCCGGTTTTCGTCAGCACCTGCAAGATAACGTGTTAATCCCGTCGGAATCGGTACTGATCGACGATCGTTGCTTTGAATCCGCTCATAGCGACCTGAAATGGCTGGCGGCATCCGGCATCGACTTTGCCTGTCTGATCGGCCCCGGCAAGCAGCTTCCCGATACGCTGAAAGGCCATGTTTGTATCCATAAGCCGCTGACTTGCCGGCAGATGCTTGCCTACTTGCTCAGGGAAAATGTGCCGGTGGACGCAAGCAAAGAAGCCATTATCGACCCGGTCAATGAAGGGCGATTATTGTTGGTTGAAGATGTTGCCGCCAACCGCTTGGTGGCTGGTGAAATGCTGCGTAGCCGTGGTTTTGACGTTACGATGGCGGAGGATGGCCTCGACGCGCTCGAAAAAGCACAAAGCAGCGTGTTTGATGTGATCTTAATGGATGTGCGCATGCCTCGTATGAACGGCATTGATGCGGTTATACAGTTGCGCCAACGAGGCGGTTTAAATGCTGCAACCCCGGTGATTGCGCTGACGGCGAATGCGGAACAATCGGAGATGGAGCGCTGCCGGCAGGCGGGCATGGATGATTTCGTCAGTAAGCCCTTTGATAGCCACCGCCTGGTCACTGTGATCCAGGAGTGTATGCAGGGTCGGCGGTCGGCAGCAGTCGTTGAAGAGGAGGCGGCAGGCGAGTATCTTTCGGAACCCGTGCTTGAACAACTGGTACGTGACACCTCACAGGATGCGCTGGTGCCTATGTTGGATATGTTCCTCGATGAACTACAGTTGCGTTATCAGGCGATCGTAGCGGCCATGGCGAGTTGTGATGCAATCGAAGTGGGCGAACAGGCTCATGCGTTGAAAAGCTGCAGCGGTACTTTTGGTGCAAAAGAGGTTCAGCGTTTGGCCAAGGAACTCGAAGATGCCGGTCGCACTCAGGATATGACGCTGTTGACGCCCCTGGCACAGGCACTGGCACCGGCGGTCGCCGGTACTGAAAAGGCCTTCCGGAAATACCGCGAGCAGGCCTCCGCTTGAGGCCATTACGACGCGAGTTCAGATATTATTTATGACGATTATAGGAAAAGGATTTGTCGGGTATGGTGAACCAGAGTGTGCTTAACCGAGTATTGCTGGTCGAGGATAGCTCCTCGACAGCACTGGTGTATAGAAGTTATCTGGAAGGTGATTATAACGTAACCGTAGCCCATACCGGTTCTGAGGCGTTGCAGGCAATTGCCGAACGCGCTTTTGATCTGCTGTTGCTCGATGTACGTTTACCCGATATTTCCGGTTTGGAAATTCTGCAGAAAGTGCGCGAATACGATGCGGCCATCCCCGTCATTTTGATGACAGCACACGGGTCTGTTGATGTGGCCGTCGATGCGATGCGATTCGGCGCAACAGACTTTCTGACTAAGCCCTTTGATCGCGCGCGGCTGCAGGTCACGCTAAAAAATGCGCTGAAAGGGCGGCGACTAAGCGAAATAGTTGATCAATATGAAAAAACCTGTGTGCGTGATCGCTTTCACCGCATGGTGGGGGCCTCACTGCCGATGCAGAGCGTGTACCGCATCATAGAAAGTGCGGCAGGCAGTCGCGCAACGGTGTTTATCACCGGCGAAAGCGGGACCGGCAAGGAGTTATGTGCCGAGGCGATCCATGCCGAAAGTAATCGGGCCGATAAACCTTATGTTGCACTGAACTGTGCGGCGATCCCCCGTGATCTGTTAGAGAGTGAGATCTTCGGGCATATCAAAGGCGCATTTACCGGCGCCGCCTCGGCGCGCGAAGGCGCGGCTGCAAGGGCTGCAGGGGGGACGCTGTTTCTGGATGAGATCGGCGAGATGCCGATGGATCTGCAGAGTAAATTATTGCGCTTTGTTCAATCAGGCACCTTTCAGCCGGTGGGGAGCAGTAAGGAGATCAAAGTCGATGTACGTTTTATCTGCGCAACCAACCGCGATCCGTTAGAAGAGGTGAGCCAGGGGCGTTTTCGGGAAGATCTCTATTATCGTCTGCACGTCATTCCGATTCCGATGCCGCCCTTACGGGAACGCAGTCGTGATTGTCTATTGATAGCCGGTACCATGCTGCAGGAATTTAGCGCCGATGAGGGTAAACAGTTCAGCGCTTTTTCACCGGCGGTTGAATCCCTGTTCCTACGCTACCGCTGGCCGGGCAATGTGCGTGAATTGGGCAATGTGATCCGCAATGTGGTTGTGCTTAATGACGCCGAGCTGGTTGAGCCGTCCATGTTGCCGGCACCGTTTGCTGAAGATGAACGTGGTTTTGATCTGACCAATCTGACCGGTATCGCTAATTTGGCGTTCGATAAGGGTGAACCTGCTACGGACGCCTCTGTTCAGAAAAATCAGGAAGTAGCGCTGGACGCCACCACCACTGCTGAGAGAGCTATCCCAGAG
>JBFGYY010000242.1:0-5306 GCA_041587095.1 Motiliproteus sp.
AAAAAGCTATAACTATCACCACTGCGTGCATCAATCAAAGCACCAACCTTTCACAGGAGCCCATGCAATATGGAACTAGTTATTGGTAGCCAAGCACCCGACTTTACCGCCCGGGACCAAAATGGAGAGGCGGTTACACTGAGCCAGTTTCGGGGAAAAAAAGTCGTGCTGTACTTTTATCCCAAGGATTCCACCCCCGGCTGCACGGCACAAGCGTGCAACCTGCGCGACAATCATGAGCAACTGAATCAACAGGGTTATGTGGTGATCGGCGTAAGCACGGACAGTGAAAAACGCCATCAGAATTTCATCAAGAAAAACCAGCTGCCTTTCACACTTATCGCCGACGAAGACCGCAGTGTGCATGAACGCTACGCGACCTGGCAGTTGAAGAAATTTATGGGCAGGGAGTACATGGGAACCGTACGGACAACGTTCATCATCGATGAAAACGGACTTATTACCGACATCATCTCCAAAGTAAAAACCAAGGATCACAGCGCTCAGATTCTGAATTGAGCCTTGTCGCGGACTGACAGAAGCCTCAGCGCTGACTGCTATCGGCGTGATGGCCCAATAACAGATGAAAGAGGCGAGAGGCGAGAGGCGAGATCGAAAGCCTAGCGATTAATCGACCCCGTCCCTACGGCTCCGAGAGCAAAGAGAAAAAGAGAAAAGGAGAAAAGGAGAAAAGGAGAAAAGGACGTCAATCAGTGCTGTTACAGATAGGGATGGGGATATTTTCAACAACCCGCATGAAAAGGCCAGCATACCTCTTCATGCGGGAGAACCAGCGTGCTTAACGCGGTGCTGCAGCGGACTCGCGGACAACATCCATTTTCTTCGGCCAGGCAGTAATGATCGCCTTAACCAGCGTTGCCAGCGGAATGGCAAAAAACACGCCCCAAAACCCCCAGATTCCACCAAAGACCAGAACAGCCACGATCACGGCCACCGGATGCAGATTGACCGCCTCGGAAAACAGCAACGGCACCAAAACGTTACCGTCCAGCGCCTGAATAATGCCATAAGCCGCCATCAGATAAAGAAACTCATTGCTCCATCCCCATTGGAAAAAGGCGATGACGGCCACCGGCAACGTCACTACCGCCGCACCGATATACGGGATCACTACCGATAACCCCACCATCAACGCCAGCAGAGCCGCATAATTCAAACCAAGAATGATAAAGGCAACATAGCTGACGACCCCCACCACAGCAATTTCGATCGCTTTACCTCGTACATAGTTGGCGATCTGATCATCCATTTCGACCCAGATTTTCCGCATCATCTGACGGCGCTCAGGCAGAAATGAAGTCCACCACTTAGCGATCAATGCGCCATCCTTCATAAAGAAGAACACCAGAATGGGCACCAGGACCAGATAGATCAGCAACTGGATGAGATTGTTGATGGATGACAGGGAGTAAGACAGCATATTCTGCCCCATCTTACCCAGCTCAACACCCGCCTGATGGATCAGCGTTCGCACCTGATCCTCGGTAACCAATTCAGGATATTGATCCGGCAACAACAGCAACAGCTCCTGACCCTGAGCCATCATTTTGGGCAGTTCATTGAGCACATTGGCCAACTGTCGCCAGGCGATCGGGATAACAAACAGCAGAAAGCCCATCAACAGGCTCAGGAAACAAACAAACACGATCGATACTGACAAGGTATGCCCCAGTCCAATATCCTTGAGCTGGCGAACACCGCCCTGCATCAGAAAAGCGAAAATCATCCCGGCAAATACGGGCGCCAACGTGCCGCCCAAGGTCAGCACGATAGCCAGCGAAATGACCAAGAACAAAAACAGCAATAACGCTTCTTCGTCAGAAAAATAGCGCTCAATCCAGCCGTTAAATACCTTCAGCATGTTGATCTCCCAGATCTCAGCTCTTATCTGCTTTGCGGATCAGATAGCAGTAGATACCATCAGATTCCGTGGATTCAAGTAATTGGTCGCCCGACTGATCCGTGAATGCCTTAAAATCGCGTACAGATCCGGCATCGGTCGCCAACACTTTCAACAACTGCCCAGGCTCAAGGCGGTTAAGCGCCTGCTTGGCCTTCAACAAAGGCAACGGGCAGCTCAGTCCACTGGCATCGAGCAGTTGATCAATGTTCGACATTTCACCCTCCCTAGGTACAAACTTGGTTATACAGCGGCTATAGTGAACTTTCGTTCGGAATCTGCAGCTTGAGCAACCCCAACGCCGCACTGATTCCCGACTCGCAAAAATGACAAGCCTGCGAAATCAACCTGTTAATTTCGCCAAACACAAAGAAAACCGACAGCAACGGCGTCAGGGCGAGCGCAATAACTCGCAAAAACAGCCTATGGGCTGGGACTATATCCTATTTCTATGGTCCACATAAGCATCGAGCAAGATACCCCCAAAAAACCATACGGGAAGCCGCGTTGAAACACATTTTATTACCGCTTTTTTTAGCCGTCGCAGCCAATCCCGGTCATGCAGACACCCCGCTGCCCGTTATTGGCGATGCAACATCCGCTATTGTCAGCCTGGAACAGGAGCGCCGAATCGGCCGCAGCTGGGTGCGCAGCCTGCGCGGACAAGCGCCACTGTTACAAGACCCGCTGATCACAATCTACGTAGACGACCTGCTGCAAAAACTCGCTACCAACAGTGACCTGCAGGACCCAAAGCTAACACTGGTGTTGTTGCGTAACAGCTCCCTTAACGCATTCGCCGTACCTGGCGGCATCATTGGTATCCATGCAGGTTTATTTTTGTATGCCGACAACGAAAGCGAATTTGCTTCGGTGCTGGCTCACGAGCTGTCACACCTGAGCCAACGCCACTTCGCAACATCCCTTGAGCAACAGCAGGGCAGCATGCCCATTATGCTAGCTTCGGCGCTGGCCACAATACTCCTTGCGGCTTCGACTCAGGGCGACGCCGCGCTAGCTACCCTCACCGCCGGGCAGGCAGCCATTCAGCAACGACAACTGGCCTTCAGCCGCGCCCACGAACAGGAAGCCGACCGGATCGGCATGCAGGTCCTGACCCAGACCGGCTTCGAAGCACGCGCCATGCCACGAATGTTCCAGCACTTGCAGCGCGACTTTTCCATGGCGGGTAATAAGCCGCCGGAATTCCTGCTCACCCACCCGGTCTCCGAATCCCGTATAGCCGATGCCCTTAACAGACTGACACAACTCCCCCGCCATGGCCTCAGCGACAGCCTCGCCTACCAGCTGATGAAGATGCGCGTAGTTGCGCTTCTTAGCACGAACAAAGATAAATTTTTACAACAGATGCAATCGCAAGCGGCCAGTAACCGGTCGCAGACCAATCAATACGGCCTCGCCCTCGCGGCGACAGCGGCAGGGAATTTTGAACTCGCCCAAAGCACAACTGACTGGCTGCTCACCAACGCCCCCGACAGTCAGGTTTACCGACTACTTCAGGCTCAGCTCTGGCTGGACAGAGGGCAAAGCAGCAAAGCGATCAACTTACTCGTGGACGAACTGGCGCTGTATCCTGACAACCATCCTGCAACCATGCTTTACGCACGCGCCCTGCGCCAGGAGCAACGTTACGGTGAGGAGAGCGAATTACTTCGAATTCATAGCCGCCGCTATCCGGAAGACACCCAGCTCTGGTATGAACTGGCAGAAGCCTATGGCCAGAACAATGACACGCTCGGCGTACATCAGGCCCGCGCAGAGTACTTTCTACTCGTAGGGGCTATCAAGAAGGCGGAAGAACACTGGAAACTGGCATTGAAGCAATCGCGGGCATCGGAGCAGGATAAAGCCCTGATGCGCAACCGCCTGAAAGAAACGCAGGCCCTGCTGAAGGACAGGGAGAAACAAAACTAACACGGGCCGCAAAAACGGCCCGAATCGTAACCGGCAAAGACGCTCGCCCGCGAACGCGAATACACTCGCTCAGGAGAGCGACTCGCCGATCAGGCGCTCTGACGCTGTGAGGCAACCTGCATAGCCGCGGTAAAATCGAGCATGCGCTGCAGAGGCAGCAGCGCCCGCTCAGCCAGGGCCGGATCAACAAAAATCTCATCCCCACCCGCTTCCAGCGCATGACACAGATTTTCCAGCGAATTCATGGCCATCCAGGGGCAATGAGCACAACTACGGCACGTCGCACCGGTTCCGCCCGTCGGCGCTTCGATCAAAACCTTATCGGGCGCAGCCTGTTGCATTTTATAAAAAATACCGCGATCCGTAGCCACAATAAACTCTTTGTTTGGCAACGTCTGTGCGGCTTTGATTAACTGGCTGGTTGAGCCTACGGCGTCCGCTATGGCGACCATGGACGCAGGAGACTCCGGGTGCACCAGCAAGGCCGCATCGGGATAGACCTTACGCAGATCCGCAACACCTTTGGCCTTAAACTCTTCGTGCACAATGCAGGAGCCTTCCCACATCAGCATATCAGCACCGGTCTGATCGGCAATATAGCCACCCAGATGCTTATCAGGCGCCCAGATGATCTTTTCGCCCTGATCGACCAGATGTTCGACGATTTCAAGCGCGCAACTCGAAGTAACTACCCAATCGGCACGCGCTTTGACGGCCGCGGAGGTGTTGGCATAAACCACAACTTTATGCTCGGGATGCGCATCGCAAAATGCGGAAAACTCCTCGATAGGACAACCGATATCCAATGAACAGGTTGCCTCTTCCGTGGGCATCAGGATGCGCTTTTCCGGACTCAGGATCTTAGCTGTTTCGCCCATAAAGCGAACGCCGGCTACGACCAGGGTCTTGGCAGGGTGCCGGGCACCAAAACGGGCCATTTCCAGCGAATCGGAAACACAACCGCCCGTCTCCTCGGCCAGCGCCTGCAGGACGGGGTCGACATAATAATGCGCCACAAGACAGGCGTCCTGCGCTTTCAAGAGCGCCTTGATGCGGGTCTTATAGTCTTCGATCTGCTCGGCAGATAACTGCCCGAGGATCGACTGGTGAGCAAGGTGCTCCTGAACGAGAACACGCTCTGCAATCTGTTTATCTGTCAGCATTTTGATTCATACCTAACCGATGTGGTCATACGTAACCGGATTCAGGCGAAAATGATACCACACTGCACAATAGTGACAGAAAGGTTAAAGATGACAGGTCCATTTTCGCGGCGGTTTAATGAGCACAAATAACCCAGGGGATGATAGCCATGACCGCGATGAACGAAGCGGCCGATGCTCTAAGGGAAAACAGGAATTAAAGAAGGCGCTGGTGGGTCGTACAGGATTCGAACCTGTGACCAATTGGTTAAAAGCCAACTGCTCTACCAGCTGAGCTAACGACCCAG
>JBFGYY010000243.1:0-5301 GCA_041587095.1 Motiliproteus sp.
ACTCCTCCTTGAGTTCTGCCATGCGGCCTTTGAATATATTGATATTCTGCTGATTACGATCTAAAGCTACGCGATCACTTTGACGTCGACGCCAGAGAGGCCACCAGATAAAGACCAGTGTGAGCAGTATCAGAACGACTGTTAATAACCAGAAAAAAAACATAGCGCCCCTACATTAATGTTGGATTTCCTTGCTTACTTCAAGGCCTGCGGCAGTGAGACATCCAGAGATAAGGAAAGTTTACTCGGATGTGGCATTATACTGTTTTACAAAATCTTCGAAAGCAGAAGCGGTCATTGGATGTGCGTAATAAAAACCTTGCAGGTAATTACAATCCAATACTTCAAGCGCACTGACTTGCGCCATATTTTCCACACCCTCAGCCACCACCTCCAATTCCAGGCTGCGTGCCATCGCGATAATAGCCTCCACCAGCGCCGCATCCCCCCTGTCTTCGGGCAGATCACGAATAAACTCACGATCAATCTTCAAGATATCGATGGGGAAACGCTTCAGATAACTCAACGAAGAGTAGCCGGTACCAAAGTCGTCCATCGAGAGTTTGACCCCCATGCCACGCAACTGCCGCAGAGCCCGCAGCGCCCCTTTCTCATCCATAAACAGACTCTCGGTGATCTCAACAACTAATCGACGGGTATCCAGACACGCCCCCGCTATAAGATCGACATATTGTTTAAACGCTTCGGAATTTTGACATTGCTTTGCAGAAAGATTAACGGCAACGCGTAATGTTGAGAATTCTGGCGCCGTCCAACGTCTGAGCTGCTCGCACACCTGCGCCATAACCCAATGACCGACAGGCACAATAAGGCCGGTTTCTTCAGCCAGGCCGATAAACTCACCGGGCAAAACCACCCCTTGCTGCGGATGATTCCACCGCAGCAGGGCTTCAGCCCCGGTTACTTGCCCCGAAACAATACTGATCAGTGGCTGATAGTAGACCTCAAATTGGCAGTCGATGATAGCACGACGCAGATCAAGCTCTAATGCCGAGCGACGCTGCGCTTCCTTATTCATGTCTACACGATAAAACTGGTAACCATTGGCACCGGCTTCTTTGGTACGCCACATGGCGCTGTCTGCATGGTGCATCAGCTCAGCGGCATTATGCGCATCATGTGGATACAAGGCGATTCCAACGCTTGCCGAAACGAAAGCCTCGCCTTGATTCAATTCAAAGGGGGCGAGTAATGCGCTGCAAATTGCGGCGGCTTGCTGCTCGGATGCATAACCCGTCTGTATATCAGGCAGCACGACTAAAAATTCATCCCCATTCAACCGCGCAACCGTATCCGTCTCCCCTACACATGCGCTCAGCCTTAGCGCAACGTCACGCAACAAGCTGTCCCCCGCATCATGCCCGTAGGTATCATTTATCCACTTAAACCGGTCGAGGCCAATTGACAGTACTGCGACCTCACTCTTTAGCCGTCTTGCTCGGGTTAACGCAGATGCCAGGCGATCTGCTGCCAGTAAACGATTGGGAAGTTCGGTTAAACGATCATAGTTCGATTGACGATAGAGCAGACCTTCTACGGCCTTACGCTTGGAGATATCGCTAAAGACGGCGACATGCTGTTCGGTCTGCCCATCATCATTCAGCACCCGAACAACTGACAACCACTCAGGATACAACTCGCCATTTTTGCGACGATTCCAGATCTCCCCTTCCCAGCAATTATTGCGATTCAACGCTTGAAACATATCCGCATAAAAAGCAGCGTCATGATGCCCGGAACTCAGCAACCCCGGGTCACGTCCAATCACCTCAGCGGCAGAATATCCCGATATTGCCGTGAACGCCGGGTTAACCATCTCAATGCGATTATCAGCGTCGGTTACAATAATCGCTTCTGAGGTCGTATCAAAGACCGTAGCCGCCATCTTAAGATGCGCATCCTTCGCTTTTTCGGCGCCGATATCCTCTGCAAACAGCACGAAATTGGATGCTAAATCACCAGACACGCTGATTGGATAAATGGCACAGCGAGTCCAGTACGATCGACCATCGCGATACCGGCCCTGTAACTCGCCATGCCAGTCACGCCCTTGTCGGATAGCTTCCCACAGCTTTTCATAGGCGCCATCCATGTACTGCTCAGACTGGAACGCCCGAAAATTCATGCCTGACAATTCATGCTGCTCATAACCACTTAACTTAGCCAAAGCGTCGTTAGCAAATTCGATGCATCCATCTTTAGCAGTTATCGCAATCGCAACGGGGCTTTGCTGAACAGCGCAACTCATCGTCTTGAGCCGGCTTTCATCCTCTATTCTTTGTAATTCGGCTGCGGCGCGAACAGCAAAAATATTCAGCGCTGACCGAACCACGTCTACCTGCTTCAACGGTCTGGTGTGCAAGATGACCAGCAGACCAATCGCATCGCCCTGCGAATTCAACAACCGACTTCCGGCGTAACTATCGATCCCCATTTCCTGCAACATTGCATTATCAGGAAACAGCTGAGCGACATTCTCAGGAAAGACACAAACACCCCGGTTCGTGACGTCACAGCAAGGCGTATCCGCAAGGGAGTATCGAACCCCCTCTAACAACTGCCCATGCGAAGAGACAGCCAGTGTTGTCGCCTCTCCCTGATCGAGCCGGGCTACAAAGGCGATGTCGACCTCAAGGCTAGCAGCCAGCTGCCGGACAAGGCTCGCAAAAAAAGCTTCTCCAACTTCGCCCGAAATACCTTCCGAGATTGTTCGCAGAAGGCGCTGCCCGTTGAATTGCGATGTGATATCCCGACAAATACCCTCAACAGCGCTGGGTAATCCCTCAGCATCAAGTACCAGCCGTGCGGACTGCATCAGCCACCGCTGGCAGCCTTGCTCATCAACAATGGAATATTCAATTGAGCCTGCTGCATCGCCTCTCAAAAGCGCTTGCCAGTAGTTGGAAAATGACAGCTGTGATTCTGGGTGAACGATGCGGTGTATAAAGCCTGGTTCACTATGCAGCCGCTCGATACTATATCCGAGGACATGCTCGGCTGAGCTGTTTAAAAACGTAAAACAATGGTCGTCTAACGAGATGCGAAACAGCAACTCATCCAAGCCGTTGATCATATCGCGATAATTTTTTTCACTGCGTTGCAAAGCCTGTTCTGCGAGTTTTGAACCGGTGCAATCACGACTGATACCAATACTTCCTTGAACAACGCCACCCGTAACATATGGCACATGAACGGTATCAAGTAGTCGTGAGCTGCCATCAGCAAATGTAACCCACTCCTCTGAATGCTGTTGACTATCAGGTTGATTGGTGGAAATTTGCAGGGCATGAAAACGCGAAGGGACATCATGTGGAAAGAGATCCTCATCGACATTACCAATGAGTCGCGACCGATCAAGCCCAAGATAGTCTGCGTAGGCCTGGTTGCATATTAGGTAACGGCCTTGAAAATCTTTACAGAAAATCATATCAGGAACGGTATCGATAACACTGATGATCAGATTCCGCTCATCAACAAGGCGACGCATTTCTTCGTCACAGGCCTGAGCCTTATCTTCAATCTCGCCTTTAAGGCGCATTGGCGTACGTAGCAAAAAGACACTCACGACCCCTGCCAGAAAGGCGCTAAGCACCCCCAGCCCCCAATGATACCATCGTCGCAGTGAGCCAGCCTTCCAACCATTCGCAGGATAAGCCGACAAAATCCATTCGCCACCAGGCAGCGCGACGCTAGCTTCGATCGGTTTAATGGAGGATGGCGGAAGACCATAAAACCGTGCGCCGCTCGCTCCCAAACCATCGACTCCCCGTAGTGAATAGATAACCCCCGTGCTCTGCGTATCTAAACCGGCATCACGCAATAACGGATCGAGATCGATCAATATAGCAGCGAAGCCCCAAAAGAGATCTTCATCAGCCTGCCTGGAATAAAGCGGCATCCGCCCAATCAACGCCGAGCCACCCTGTATGAGCGTTACAGGCCCGGCTAGCACATAGCGCCGGGCATCAATCGCTTTCTGCACAGCATCGCGGCGCTCGGGGTCAACCAGAAGATCATGCCCGACAACGGCCTCATTACCCTGCAACGGGTAAACAAACTTAACCACCGCATCCGGCTGCAGCTGCAGGCTTCGAATACCGGTTGTCCCGGACTGCAGCGCTTGCGCAAAGGCATAAAAATCTTGCTCGGAGATTTCCTGCTGCGAGCGAATATAGGTTCTAGCAAAAGCGGCCAGCCCTTGGACCAGACTCAAACGTTGATTCAGGCTCGACTCTAAACGCGCGCGAGTGGCACTCAATGAACGAATCACATCGCCGCGCAACCGCTCTTCTTCAGCGCGCTGCTCTGCCTGATCAAGCCAGCCGACCCCGCCCAAGACTATCGCAGCGATCAAAAGGCCGATAAATACAGGATATAAGGGCCGCTTCATACACTGGTGCCCCTTAGGCGTGGATCAATGCCATTCACGGCGGCATTGCACTGATGTGAGAAAAACGACAACGCGTCGGTAAGAAGGTATTTATGAATAGCAAGAAGGGAGGCATCAACCGAATCGCGCATCAGCATCGGCTCGCTGATAAGAAGAAGGCTGCACCCGACACGGGTGCAGCCAGAGTCATTACTTAGCCATGAACTCAATTGCAGCTTTCAGATCGGCATCTGAACAGTCAGCACACAGACCTTTAGGGGGCATAGCGCCCTTACCTGCAACAGCACTCTTAACCAGCGCATCTACACCACCAGCCATGCGAGGTCCCCAAGCAGCAGCGTCGTGAGTTTTAGGTGCACCAGCAACGCCAGCAGCGTGGCAGCTTACACAACTCTTGTTATAAACTGCTTCGCCATCGGCGGCAAAAACACCGGAGCTCAACAGGGCAGCTGCAGCAAAAGCCATTACTTTTTTCATAATACCAACCTATACCATTTGAGTTTTAAATGCTCTCAAGAGCAGCGGCGACTATAGCAAAAAGTCCCCTTACAGGATAACTATGATTTAGTCGCAATACTCTCAACAAAAATCACGCTACCGACTCGATCGAAATCAGCCGGGAACGTAAATACCTCCGGAACGCAACGCGCGTACGATCTGTGTACGCGCCCGCTCCAAGGACTTCACCGCCTCATCGTGATCACCGCCAGCAGCCTGTTTCTCCGCGCCAGCACGCTCCTCTTCAGCCACAGCGATATAGCCGCTAACCTTTTTGGCGGTATAAGCAGATGCCGCCAGCTTCTCCTTCAGCAGTACATCCACCAACATGCGCTGGGACTTGTAGCGCTCCAACTCATATTCATATTCATCTTTTTTGGTGGCAAAGTTCA
>JBFGYY010000244.1:0-5281 GCA_041587095.1 Motiliproteus sp.
CAAACCGCAAACCGCAAACCGCAAACCGCAAACCGCAAACCGCAAACCGCAAACCGCAAACCGCAAACCGCAAACCCAATCTACCCGCCAACGCCTAACCCCAAGCTTTTTAGTTCCTAGCCCCTAGTTGCTAGTCCCTCGCCCTCTACATAAGACGCCAATGCTCAGTTCTGTTGCCCTTTGTGCGCGTCTGCACGATGAATATTCTCAATCCAGTACTGCTGGACTACGACCTTTGACCCTGTGAAAGCCTCTGAAGGTTGTCTGTGTTGATTTATGTCACCTGTACTAGTATGGCTATGTCGCCGCGGCAATTTGCCCGGCGTGAATAGCGCAACTGATAATAACAATATGAGGATACTCTCCATGTGGACTAAACCTGCTTATACCAATCTGCGCATCGGCTTCGAAGTCACCATGTACTTCGCTAACCGCTGAGTGTTTCCGCAGGGGTCGCTATCGTCGTTGATGGCGGCCTCCGTGGTTGCTGCGCTCTGTTGTTTAGGCCTGTGCTGATTGGAGTTAGATGATGCGTATTCGAGTTTTAGGTTCTGCTGCCGGTGGTGGTTTTCCGCAGTGGAATTGTAATTGCCGCAACTGTAGCGGTTATCGCCAGGGCACGGTCAGGGCTAAGTCCCGGACACAATCTTCAATAGCGCTAAGTAGTGACGGGCAGGAGTGGCTACTGGTTAATGCGTCACCCGATATCCGTGCACAACTTGCCGATTTTTCCCCGCTGCAACCCGCCAGAGCGTTACGAGATACCGGTATTGCTGCGGTGCTGTTGATGGACGCACAGATCGATCACACCAGCGGCTTGCTGATGCTGCGTGAAGGCTGTCCGTTACCGGTGTACTGTACCGATCCGGTACACGAAGACCTGAGTTCGGGGTTCCCGCTCTTTACCATGCTTAAAAGCTGGAATGGGGGGCTGCAGCGCCACCCGATTCCTCTCGCTGGTGACGCCTTTAGCATACCGGCCATCGACGGTATTCGTCTGACGGCTATCCCCCTGTCCAGCAAGGCTCCGCCATACTCGCCGCATCGGCACGCGCCGGAGATTGGCGATAATATCGGCCTGTTTATTGAAGATCTGAACAGTGGCGGCAGCTTGTTTTATGCGCCGGGTCTTGGCGCCATCGAATCACACCTTCGACCCTGGATGGAACGTGCCGACTGCCTGCTGGTAGACGGTACACTGTGGCGTGACGACGAGATGATTGTTCAGGAAGTGGGCACCCAGCGCGGGCTGGATATGGGGCACCTCAGCCAGAGCGGCCCGGAAGGGATGCTGGCTTATCTGGATACGCTGGACGCTAAACGTAAGGTGCTGATTCATATCAATAACACCAATCCTATTCTCGATGAAGACTCCGCCGAGCGTGCAGAACTGGCTACGCACGGCGTTGAAGTTGCCGAAGACGGGCTCGAAATCACGCTGTGATTTAGCCTGGCTTGAAACCCATTGTGACAACCCATTTATTCAGGAGCTATCAGCATGGGATCATTCACGCATGCCGACGTTGTAGCTAAGGCGCCTTCCAGCACGGATACGGCCACCGTGATTGGCCAGGAGTCAGCGGGGCAGGGCAGGCAGCAGGGCGAGGCCTGGACACGGGAGGAGTTTGAGCGCCGCTTACGCGCCAAAGGCGCACTGTATCATATCCATCACCCTTACCACGTGGCGATGCACGAAGGGCGCTGTACGCCCGAACAGATTCGTGGCTGGGTGGCGAATCGTTTCTATTATCAGATCAATATTCCGGTTAAGGATGCCAACATCCTGGCTAACTGCCGTGATCGTGACGAGCGCCGTCTCTGGGTGCAGCGTATCCTGGATCATGATGGTTATGGCGAGGCCGAAGGCGGTATCGAGGCCTGGTTACGGCTCGGCGAGGCTTGCGGCTTAACCCGTGAGGAGATGCTGAGTCAGGAGCATGTGTTGCCCGGGGTGCGTTTTGCCGTGGATGCCTATGTGAATTTCGCCCGCGGTGCCAGCTGGCAGGAAGCGGCCTGTTCTTCGTTGACCGAAATGTTTGCCCCCAAGATACATCAGTCCCGACTGGATACCTGGCCGGAGAATTATCCCTGGATCGATCTGTCGGGCTTGCAGTATTTCAGAAACCGCCTGAGCGAGGCGCGCCGCGATGTGCAGCATGGCTTGCAGATCACCCTGAACCATTTCGTCAGCCGGACCGAGCAGGAGGCTGCCCTGAATATTTTGCAATTTAAGCTGGATATACTCTGGTCGATGCTCGATGCCATGACCATGGCTTACGAGCTGGACCGTGCGCCCTACCACAACGTCGATGCCCCCATTGGCTATCATCGGGGGACCGGGTCATGATTATGCCTCAGATGACGCCCAGGCCAGACAACGCCGCGCTTGAGCCGCTGCAACTTAGCGGCAGCAGTATCCCGCGCATTAATCGCCATTTCCGCTTGCAATGGGAGGAAGCGCAACAGGCTTATGTGTTGCTGTATCCGGAAGGGATGGTGACCTTAAACGGCAGTGCGGGCGAGATCATGGCCTGTTGCGACGGCGCCATGAATGTGGCCGGGATGATCGACCTGCTCGAGCAGCGTTTTCCCGAGGCGGGTGCGCTAGGTGATGATATTCGCGAGTTCCTGGGAGAAGCTTATGCTCAGCGCTGGATCCAGTTCGACTGAAATCGGCAATCCGTTCTGGCTGTTGGCCGAGCTGACCTACCGTTGTCCGTTGCAGTGCGCCTATTGTTCCAATCCGCTGGATCTGAAACGCGGTAGCGAGGAGCTCAGCACCGAAGAGTGGATCTCGGTGTTTCGCCAGGGGCGTGCGATGGGGGCGGCGCAACTGGGCTTTTCCGGGGGGGAGCCGTTGCTGCGCCCGGATCTGGAAGAGTTGATCCGCGCAGCACGGGGTATGGGCTATTACACCAATCTGATCACCTCGGGACTTGGCATGGATAAGGCCCGAATGGCGGCATTTAAATCCGCCGGCCTTGATCATATACAGATCAGTTTCCAGGCCAGCGATGCCGAACTGAATAATCGGCTGGCGGGCAGCGACAAGGCCTTTGCCCAGAAACTGGCGATGGCCAGAGAGGTGAAAGCCCAGGGCTACCCGATGGTGCTTAACTTCGTTATTCACCGGGATAATATCGATCAGGTCGACCGTATTATCGAGTTGTCGATCGAGCTGCAAGCGGATTACGTTGAACTGGCGACCGCGCAGTACTACGGCTGGGCGCTGGTCAACCGTGATCAATTGTTACCGACCCGAGAACAGTTGCAGCAGGCCGAAGCCGTCACGGCGCGTTATCGCGAGCAGCTGGCTGGTGCCGGACCGCAATTGATTTTCGTGACACCCGATTACTACGAAGAGCGGCCAAAAGGCTGCATGAATGGCTGGGGTAATATCTTTCTGACCGTCACCCCCGATGGCACCGCGCTGCCGTGTCACAGTGCCCGCGAACTGCCGATCGATTTTCCCAATGTTAAAGAGAGTGCACTGGCCGATATCTGGTATCGCTCCACCGGGTTTAATCATTTTCGTGGCTATGCGTGGATGAAAGAACCGTGCCGTTCCTGCGATGAAAAAGAGAAGGATTTTGGCGGCTGCCGGTGTCAGGCTTTTAAGCTGACCGGCGATGCGGCGAATGCCGACCCGGTCTGTTCGCGCTCAGAACACCATCACCTGATCGAAGCGGCGCGCGCTGCAGCCGGGCAGGCCGATACAGCCACCGCATTGGCACGCAACCCCCGTAACAGTACCGCTGCTCAGCAGATCGATGCCGACCGGACCCGCTTGATCTGCAGCTCGAGCAGTTAATCATGACAGCGGCAACGGCGCAGGAACAGGATGATCACCGCGCCGCGCAACAGGCCGCCATCGCCAGTCGTCAATGGGCAGGCCTGACCAGTGGCTACGGCTGGTTGTGCTGGCTGGAATTCGACCCGCAAACCGGCTGTAACAGCCTGCTTGGTTGCCAGCCTGACAGTGCCGATACGCAGGAATGGGGTTTGCGTTCCGGCAATGTAACCATGCCCCGGCCGTTTGCTCAGCCACAACCGTTGCTGCCATCAGGATACTCCGTACGCAGTCGTGTCCATGAGTACGGCGGCGGCGCCTACGTCATCACTCCCGGCGCTGTTATTTTCGTCAATGCCGACGATCAGTCGCTGTACCACTTGAACCTTGGAGCTGTGGACGTCAAACCCTTTGCTGCACATCAGGGCTGTCGTTACGGTGATCTTTATTACGACGCAGCGCATCAGCGTATTCTGGCGGTCGAAGAGGATCACGCGCTCGACATGCAAGATGAGTCGGGCGGGCAGATGCGCCGCCCTTGCCGGGCGATGCCGGTTAACCGCTTGGTGAGTTTTAATCTGCGTGATGCAACGCGTCGTGTGCTGTTAGAAGGCGCCGACTTCTATGCATTTCCACGGGTTAGCGAGACCGGTGACCGGCTTGCCTGGGTTAGCTGGAATCACCCGCATCAGCCCTGGAGTGAAACCTCGCTGCATGAAGCGGGGCTGGATGCACAGGGCCGGGTGGTGCAACAACGAACTATTCAACCGCCGCATGACCACGGCGATGAACAGGGCGCTTCCCAGCAGCAGCCCTGCTATGCACCCGACGGCGCGCTGTGGTATCTCAGTGATTGCGCGGGTTGGTACAATCTGTACCGCGAGTGTGCCGGACAAAGCCTGCCTGTTCTGCCTCTGAAGGCCGAGTTTGCCGCGCCACCCTGGCAGCTAGGGCAGTGCAGTTACCGCTTTCTTGATGACCGGCGTGTCGCCTGCCTGTACAGCCGGCATGGCTTTCAACGCCTCGGCATCTATGATCTTGAGCGGCAGCAGTTTTTCCCCCAGCGGGGGCGGTGGGGGCGTTTGGAGGGAGTGGCAACTTATCATGACCGTCTCTATACCCTGGCCAGTGCCAGCGGCGAACCGCCCTACCTGGCGCAATGGCAAGAACCCCGTCGCTGCCTGACAGCGCGTTTCTCAATGGCGGCTGAGAGCTTAGATCAAACCACTGCAACAGGTGAAAGCGGTGCATGCGGTTCACGACTGAATCCCGGCGTGCTATCTGATCAACGCTCTATGGGGAGCCTGCCGGTCCAGGGACCGCGTTCCATTCGTTATTTATCGGCTAACGACGAGCCGGTCCACGCCTTATTTTATCCACCCAGAACGGCGACAAAGGCACAGGAAACCTTGCATGACCGTGGGCTGCCGCCGCTGTTGGTGATGGTTCACGGAGGGCCGACCTCGATGACGCAGCCGGTTTTGGACCCGC
>JBFGYY010000245.1:0-5277 GCA_041587095.1 Motiliproteus sp.
AAAGCAGGGATAACACGGGAGAACGGATACAGGGAAGGATGTGGAAGGAAAATTTGCGGGACAGCGAAGCGGTGTGCTTCCCTGTCCCGCAGACGATCAGCTGCGGATTACAGAAACATCTTCTGCTTGCAGTCCTTTGTCGCTCTGAACAACTTCAAACTTCACCCGCTGGCCTTCCACTAAAGAACGGTGACCGGTGCCTCGGATCGAACGGAAATGAACAAACACATCATCGCCTTCATCACGGGTGATAAAACCAAATCCTTTGGTCACGTTGAACCACTTAACAATGCCGCCTTCACGTCCGTCGTCAACATCTTCCTCTTCAATAGCAACGCTTCCCTCTGTCACTTCGTTGTTTGAAGGGGCATTCATGGAGCTAAGCAAGCTGACCAGTGTGCAGAGAACAAACACGGTAGCACCGGCAGCCAAACTCCCCTCAGCAGGCAATTTCGCGGTCGCCTGAAGAATGAACGGCGCGGCAATACCCGCCACTGCACTATAAATAACACTCGATATTGTCTTCACATTCATTGTTTACATCTCTTAACAAGGTGAAAATGTCACAAAACAGTGCGACAGCAAAAACAAGCTGCCGCACGACAAGATTAATTCATGGAATTAACCAGCCCGGTACGCTTCAATACAGCCCAGTGCCATCGTCGTGGTGTTTCTATAAAGGAGGGTTGTACCAGAATAAGAACAGGCATGGCCTTTTTATACCGATTGACCAGAAAAAACACAACATATTAGACAGATTCTTGCGGAGATAGGCCCCATGAGCAGTAATGAAGCGCGACTTGATGAACTGGAGATGCGTGTTGCCTTCCAGGATGACACCATTCAGGCGCTGAATGATATTGTCGCTGACCAACAGCGTCAGCTGGAGCAACTCGCCTCAATGATCAAGATTGTTAACCGCCAGGTGAAAAGCCTGGATCCCGGCGCGTCGCGCAGTGACGGCGATGAGCCACCACCACCGCACTATTAATGTTTAATCACTGGGATCGATTAACCCTTTGCCTTTGATGAATTGCCCGCGAGCAGAGCAAACGCATCACCGCTAAGCGTCATTGCGCAACGCTTTTAAGGCGTAGATATCGAATCGTCCCGACTTCCCTGCAAGCACATAGCTCGGTTGCGGTCCGGCGATGGGTGGTGCCTTGCGCGGCCGCTTCACCACCACCCGATGCGGTTCAGTGGCCAGAGCAGCGGCCAGAAGTTTTTCCGCATCGTCATCGGCGCCCACCACCTCGCGAAAAACGCGCATCTCTTTTTTGACCAATGCGCTCTTGTCACTGTGGGGAAACATCGGATCAAGATAGATCACCTGCGCCGGTGACTTCCCCTGCTGCTGCGCCAGCCAGTCGATCGCATCTTGCCGAAACAGGCGGATGCGATCACAGATGGTGCCACACTCCGGATCGAAACAAGCACGGCGCAAGCCATCTTCGAGCAACAGGCCAACGACAGGGTTGCGCTCAATCAACGTGACCTGGCAGCCGAGGGTCGCCAGAACAAACCCGTCCTGCCCCAGCCCCGCTGTTGCATCCACAATCGACGGGCGAATACCGGGTTTAATCCCGACGGCCTTGGCGATCTGCTGTCCCGCCCCGCCGCCGAAACGGCGGCGGTGATCGGCGGCGCCGGATAAAAAGTCCACCCACACCGGCCCCGGAGCTTTCGGGCCGGTCTGACACAGCTGAATACCTATCTCGGAGATCTGAAGAATCTGCGCATAGCGTTGTCGCTCTTCAGGCGGACATTCAAGGGGCAGCAACGGTAACGCCAGCTCTCGAGACAGTATCGCAGCCCGGCTCTGCTCTGCGACGGAGGCGGCAAGCACCGCGATATCGGCACCAGCATCCACGCCTACGATAGCCATGGCGTTAGCTGGCTCGTTTCAAAAAAGGACATAAACAGAATCCGCGATCAGATATAGAGGTCGACACCGACCAATTCGCCTTGCGACGCCTCGGTACCGAATTGATGGGTGGTGTTGTACGCTGCGAGTGCTTCACGGCTGGACAGGGGTAGGTTTTGTTCCATGGAATAGAAAGAGGTGCGGGCTTCGTGAGCCTGTTCAGCCTGCTGGGCAAAATCAGCCCGTACAATGCCGCCCGCGCGCGCGTCTTTATTTTGCGCTTTGCCTGAAGACGCCTGATCAGAGGGCGCAGCCAGACTGCCGGAAGATGGCGGCAAAGGCGGTCTGTTAGGCAGACTGGGAAGGTTAAATGGCGAACCGATCCGCATTCAGTGAGTTCCGGCAACAAAATATCGCATCATTTTAACCGAGCCGGGCCGCTTTACCAAATCCCCTTCACCCGACACCTCTCCCGGGTCGCGCCGTCATCGGTAACAGCGCCGGATTCGCAGCCGCCTTTAATCCCAGATCAAGGCGCATCAGGTCGCTCCCGACTTGGCACACAACTCATCAGGTCATAAAGTACATGGCGAGCAGCACAGCGCCGAGTATGAAGCGATAGATGACAAACGGGGTCATACCGACCCGGTTCACAATCTTAAGGAACCAGTGAATGCAGGCGTAGGCGCTCACAAAAGCGAGCAACGCACCGAGGGAGACATCGCCCCAATGTGCGTCCCCTCCCAGCTTATACAGCTCCAGTCCCTTATAGGAACCCGCCGCCAAAATCAGCGGGATCGACAGAAAAAATGAAAAGCGGGCGGCGGCCTTACGGGTCAAGCCCAGCATCAGCCCTGCGGTGATCGTGATACCTGAGCGCGACGTACCGGGAATCAGTGCCACGGCCTGAGCGCAGCCGATAATCAGCACATCCTTCAGCGTAAGATGCCGACTGTGCCGAACCTCGCTACGCTTTATATCCGCCCACCAGAGCAACGCGCCGAAAACCAGCGTCGCACCGGCGATCACCAACGTCGATCGCAGATAATTCTCCACAAAGTCATTTAACAGCAGTCCGGCAATTACCGCGGGCACAGTACCGATCACCAGCGCCCAGGCCAGACGAGAATGCTGATAGCTACGGCGACGGCTCAGGCTTCGAAACCAGGCGTAGACCAGCAGCGTCAGATCACGGCGGAAATACGCCACCACCGCTAACAGCGTACCGACGTGCACCGCGACATCGAACGCCAATCCCTGGTCCTGCCAACCCAGCAGTTGTGCGGGCAAGATTAAATGCGCGGAGCTGGAAACCGGTAAAAATTCGGTCAGCCCCTGGAGCAAGGCCAGGAAAAAAATATAAGACAATCCCATCAATCAGCGTCCTTTACGATATAACAGTTTGAATGCCGGCCAGCTCCTGCCCTGTAGCCTGTAGCCTGTATCCTGTAGCCTGTAGCCTGTAGCCTGTAGCCTGTAGCCTGTAGCCATATTATTTATGGATTCTTCTTCCAGGCGACCTCGTCGCGCAGATACACCGGTATGCCTTCTGCCGCTTCAACGCCAGCACCGTGCTGCTGCATCTGCACCGCCAGCGCGGCCATATCCGCGGCATGGGGCAACATGGATGCGTCAATATTGACCATCTGCGCAACCAACGAAGCATCCAGCTCGGCACGGTAGTTCCAGCCCGGCCCGACACCAACCCAATCACTGGTCGTTAGTTCCGGTACAGATGTATCTTGTTGAGTATCCGCGTCCGGCTGGCTACCTGCAGGGGAGAGTTCAGGCAATGCGATTGATGCCGGCGGCGCCACCTGTTCCGGTGCCATCAAACAGGGCCAACCATCGACAATACGATATGTCGCCCAATACAGCTCGCCCATGCGCGCATCCAAGGCGGCGGCGATCCGCTCCGCCCCCTGTTCCCGATGCGCTCTCAGCGCCATGGCCGCCAGGGTCGAAACCGGTATTAATGGCAGATCGGCGCCAAACGCCAGCCCCTGCGCCACGCCCGCACAGATGCGTAAGCCGGTGAACGACCCGGGGCCTCGCCCGAAAGCGATGCCATCTAAATCGGCCAGTTTGACACCCGCATCGCGCAGCAGGCCATCAACCATCGGCATGATCTGTTGCGCATGCAGGCGCGGGATCAAGCGAAAATCTTCCAGCAGGGTTCCATCAAGGGAAAACGCCACCGAGCAAGCGTCGGAGGAGGCATCCAGAGCAAGTATGTTTGACATGGCTAGGGCAATCGATAAGTTAAAGGCGGCATTCTAACGGCAAATGAGCGAATAATCAGCCGATGATAGCGAATCATCGCTTCAAGCGGTCATTCTTTCCATCAGATCGATGAGGCGCAGCGCGTCGTCGCGGTTTTCTCCACAACTTTCGGTCTCCGCCATAAACCGTCCACAGACGGCGGGCCGTTCCGGCTGTCCGAATATCCGACAGCGCAAGGCATCATCCAGCTGTACACAGCGGACACCGGCCGGTTTGCCTTGCGGCATCCCGGGTATCGATGAGCTGATTGACGGAGCGATACAACAGGCTCCGCAGCCAGCGCGGCAGGCTAGTGCCGCTGCGGGTTCCGGCGTTTTCACGCGACTCCCCAGCGCGCCAGCAGCGTCTGTTCGACACCCAGCTGATCGAGGATGCGCGCAACAATGAAATCGACCAATTCTTCGACGCTTGTCGGTTTGTGGTAAAAACCGGGGCTGGCGGGGATGACCACCGCGCCCATGCGGGTCAGGCGCAGCATGTTGTCGAGGTGTATCTCGGAATAAGGCGTTTCACGGGGCACCAGAATCAATTGACGGCGCTCTTTCAGCGCCACATCCACCGCACGTTCAATCAGATTATCGCTGGCACCGTGGGCAAAGGCCGACAAACTGCCGGTACTGCAGGGACAAACCACCGTTGCCGAAGGCGCTCCCGAGCCGGAGGCCACCGGAGAAAACCACTGCTCACGGCCATAAACGTGTAATTGCCCCTCTGCAGCACCATATTGCTGGCTGAGAAAAGCCTGGGCCGCTTTTGGCTCACCCGGTATTTTCAGGTCGGTTTCGGTTGCGATCACCACCTGCGCCGCGCGGGAGATCAGCACCGAAACTTCAACATTGGCAGCCAGCAGGCATTCGATCAGACGCAGGCCATATTGCGCCCCCGATGCGCCGGTCAGCGCCACGGTCACGCGTTTTTCGTAACTGTTGCGCTCACTCATTGCGCCACTCCCTGTAACGCCAGAAGCAAGCGTTCATGAATGCCACCAAACCCGCCGTTACTCATGATAACCACATGCTCGGGCGCCGAACGCTGGCTGACGACCGTGCTGATTACCGCCTCAATCGAGCGGATGATCTGCGCGGGAACCGGGCTATGCGCCACGACGGCATCCAGATCCCAATCAAGTT
>JBFGYY010000246.1:0-5272 GCA_041587095.1 Motiliproteus sp.
GATGCAGTTGCTGGGTTTCCTTGTGGATAAACAGGGTGATCGGTACGCCCCAGGTACGCTGGCGGGATACGCACCAGTCGGGACTCTGCTCGACCATGCCTTCGATACGCTGCTGCCCCCAGGACGGGAACCACTGCACACCTTTGATCGCTTCCAGCGCATCGCGCTTAAGGCCTTTTTCTTCCATGCTGATAAACCACTGCGGTGTGGCACGGAAGATCAGCGGCGTCTTGGTACGCCAGCAGTGCGGATAGCTGTGTTGGAACTTCTCCTGCTTGACCAGCACACCGCGCGCCTCAAGCACCGCGACCACCTTAGGGTCGACTTTGTAAACGTGCTCACCGGCAAATTCGCCCGCCGCCTCACCAAAGACACCGTTGTCAGCCAGGAGATTCAGGGTGCCGATGCCGTAGACCCGGCCGACCTGGAAATCGTCGACACCGTGGTCCGGGGCCGTATGGACCGCGCCGGTACCGGCTTCGGTGGTGACATGCTCACCGAGGATAACCGGCACCTGACGATCGTAGAACGGATGCTGCAGCAGCTGCTTTTCCAGCGCCTGCCCCTTACAGCGCCCCACAACGCGGAATTCAGTGACGCCGTAGCGAATCAACGCCGCTTCGTGCAGATCTTCTGCCAGCACAACCCGCTCGGTACCCTGCCCCAGATCGGTTTCAACCAGCACGTAATCGAATTCAGCATGCAGCGAAACCGCCTGGTTGGCAGGCAATGTCCAGGGAGTGGTGGTCCAGATAACCAGACTGACGGGGCCACTGCCGCTGACCTCGCCAAAGGCGGTCAGAAATGCCTCGCTGTCGACAGGAGTAAAGCGTACGTCGATGGCCGTTGAGGTCTTGTCCTGGTATTCCACCTCGGCTTCGGCCAGTGCCGAACCACCAACCACACTCCAGTAAACCGGCTTGTAGCCCTTGACCAGATGCCCGTTTGCCGCGATCTGACCCAAAGCACGGATAATGTTGGCTTCGGTATCGAAGTTCATGGTCAGGTAGGGATTTTCCCAGTCACCCAGCACCCCGAGGCGAATAAAGTCTTTTTTCTGTCCTTCGACCTGCTTGTGGGCGTATTCACGGCACTTCTGGCGAAACTCCTTGAACGAAACCTTGGCACCGGCTTTGCCGATCATGGTCTCCACTTTATGTTCAATCGGCAGCCCGTGGCAGTCCCAGCCCGGCACATAAGGCGCGTCGAAACCGGCAATGCTGCGCGCCTTGACGATAATATCTTTTAAAATTTTGTTAACCGCATGACCGATGTGAATATCGCCGTTCGCGTACGGAGGACCATCGTGCAAAATAAACGGCTTACGTCCGGCGCTGACCTCACGAATCTTCTGGTATAGGCCTATCTTCTGCCAGTGTGCCAACATCACAGGCTCACGCTGGGCAAGATTACCTCGCATGGGGAAGTCAGTCTCAGGCAGATTCAGGGTCTGTTTATAATCGGTCATTGCAAATCTTCACTTATTGCTACGGTTAATTTTTCCCGCATCGCTCACGGGTTCCGGATTGCTCTGGCGGTGGCAATATCCCGTTCGATCTGTTCACGCAGGGTTTCTATGTTCGGAAATTTTTGTTCGTGGCGGATAAAGTGCTGAAACGTCACCCGCAGTCGCTGCCCATAAATGGATTCATTAAAATCGAACAGATGCACCTCCAGCAGCGGCGACAATCCATTCACGGTCGGGCGTACGCCAACATTGGCCACACCGTCGAGCCGCCGTCCATCGGCAAAGGCCGCTTCGACCTTAAAGACACCGCTAAACGGCAGCTTTTTGCGCTGCAGGGACAAGTTGGCAGTTGGTACACCGATCTGCCTACCCAGCTTGCGCCCGTGAATCACCCGTCCGCTGATGCTGTAGGGGCGGCCGAGCAGCTGTTGTGCCAACGCAAAATCATGCCCGGCCAAAACCTGGCGAATCCGTGTACTGCTGACCCGCTCGCCGCCTATTTCAAAGGTGCGGGTATTGACCACCGTAAAACCGTAACGGTCACCGGCTTGCTGTAATAGCTGGAAATCACCGCGCCGGTCGCATCCGAACCGGAAGTCATCACCGACGACAAAATGTTTGACTTCCAGCCCGTTAAGCAGCAATCGATCAATAAAATGCTCGGCGGTCAGGGCGCGCAGCGCTTCATTAAAATGCAGACAGAAGACACGGTCAATCTGATGCTCACGCAGACGCTCAAGTTTCTCACGAAAGCGGGTCAGGCGCGGGGGAGCTTGCTCACCTTCAAAAAACTCACGCGGCTGGGGTTCAAAAACAATCGCAACCGATGGCACCCCCAGACTCGCTGCCTTTTCACGTACCTGGCGCAAAACAGCATGATGGCCTTGGTGGACACCATCAAAATTACCAATAGTCGCCACACAACCGCGATGCTGGTCACGCAGATTATGCAGGCCTCTAATCAACTCCACCGGTGGGTCTACTCCCTCAAAATACTGACTGCCGAAACACGCCAGAACACGCGACTACCAGAACACAGGCTACGAACCGGCGGATTATACCTTACTCAACCTATGCCGAATACCGCTGCACCCGGGTTGTCGCGCCGATAGCGTCCGGGGGCGAACAATTGCACGGCCTGAGGGGCTATCAATGCTTTAAATCCCGTGGCCGCATGCCGGTGAGCAGCAAAACCAGTACATAGACACCACCGCCAACCCCACAGAGCAGCGCCATCTGGGCGGCACGGTCGCACACGCCCCAACCCAGCCAGACCTGCACATCGTCCATCAACAGCAAAAGCCCGGCTGTCATCGCCACATTCGCCAGCACAAGCTTTGCGGCAAAACCCCACCAGCCGGGCTGCGGACGAAACACGCCTTCACGCAACAGTCCGGCCAACAACCAGCCTGCATTCATAAAGGCGGAGATCGATGTCGCCAACGCCAGACCGGCGTGCTGCAACGGCCAGATCAACATCAGGTTCAGCACCATGTTCGCCGCCATGGCCCGAATTCCGATCCGCACCGGCGTACGGGTATCCTGACGTGAGTAATAGCCGGGGGCCAACACTTTGATCAGCATAAATGCCAGCAAGCCGATACTGTAAGCACGCAGACTTTGCGCCGTCATCGTGACGTCACCGGCACCCATCTCGCCATACTGAAACAAAGTAATAATCATCGGCTCGGCCATGATCAGCAGCGCCAACGCGGCGGGCAAGCCGATTAACAGCACCATGCGTACCGCCCAATCCAGAGTCCGGGCAAACTCATCCACGGATTTAGTACTGTGCTTACGTGACAGGCTGGGCAGAATCACGGTGGCAATTGCGATACCGAACACGCCAAGCGGCAGTTCGACCAGACGATCGGAAAAATACAGCCAGGAGACGCTGCCCGTTTGCAGGAACGACGCCAGCACCGTATCCAACAGCAAGTTGATCTGACTGACCGAGACGCCAAATAACGCGGGCACCATCAGCGTCATGATCCGGCGCACACCGTCATGTTGAAAATCAGCCTTCGGCCAGCGCAGCAGGCCCAGCTGTGCGAGAAAAGGTAGCTGCAACAGCAACTGCGCAAAGCCCGCGATCAACACCCCCCAAGCCAAGGCCATAACCGGCGTATCCAGCCAGGGCTGCAACCAGTACACGGAGGCGATCAGGGTCAGGTTGAGCAACACCGGGGTAATTGCCGGCACGACAAAGCGGTCATAGCTGTTGAGTATGCCTCCAGCCAGCGCGGTCATGGAGATCAGCATAAGATAGGGGAACGTGATCCGCAGCATCTCTACGGTCAGATCAAATTTCAGGCTGTCGCTCAGGTAAAAGCCCGGCGCAAACAGCGTCGCCAATAGCGGCGCACCGGCCATCGCCAGCAGCGTCAGACCAAACAGGACCAGCCCCAGACTGCCAGCCACGCGACTGACCAGCACCTGCACCGCCGGCAGCGAACCATTGCTGCGATACTCGGACAACACCGGCACAAATGCCTGGGCAAATGCGCCTTCGGCAAACAGCCGACGCATAAAATTGGGAATTTTGAACGCGACAAAGAACGCATCCGCACTGCTACCGGCGCCGAAGGCGTTGGCGATAACCACATCACGCGCCAGCCCCAACACCCGCGACAGCATCGTCATCACACCTACAATGGTGCTGGAGCGCAACAATCCCGGCGGCGGCCCCTTCGGGTCTGACGACTTAACCTCACCAGCGCCGACTGACTGGTTACCGGCTTGCGCAGGCGCCCCTTCCGGGAGCGGTGCACTTTCCTGCGCTGACGAATTTTCTTGCGATGCCTGCGCGGCATCACTTACACCCTGCGCCTTAACCACATCCGATCCCTGTTGAGAATTGCGCTGTCTGCCCATCGTTTCGCCGGTCACCCTGTTTAAAAAGCCTCTGCATGATAAACCGCATCAACAAAAAACTCTCTTCTTTTATTGACAACCAGGGACCAAGCGGGAATAATCTCGCGTCTTGATTTTCCATTAGCTATAGATATCTAGGAGCCAGATTGTGGCCAACTCCGCCGGATCAAAAAAACGTGCACGCCAAGCCGAGAAACGCCGTAAGCATAATGCGAGTCTGCGCTCCATGGTACGCACGTACCTGAAAAAAGTACTGACTGCTGTTGAAGCTGGTGAGAAAGAAGCCGCTCAAAGCGCTTTCGTTGTTGCTGCACCTTTGATGGACCGCTCTGTTAAGCTGGGCATCTTCCACAAGAACAAGGTTGCACGCCAAAAGAGCCGTCTCAACGCTCAAATCAAAGCCCTGTAATCGAACAGCCCTTCGGGCTGCTTGACAAGGTCTTAAAAAAACCGGCTTCGGCCGGTTTTTTGTTGGTTAATGAAAAACAGCTGCAGGCTGCAGGCCACAAGCTGTAAGCGAAAACCTTAAAACCACCCACCCACTAGGCTCTAGGACACCTCTTCGAGGTTGCTAGTTACTAAACAGCAAAGAACCACACACCGCAAAAAACCCAAGTCCTAACGCCTGATTTTGCAGACCAAGGCCGTAACCCGACAAGAGCCAGCCTAGAGACCAGGCTTTACATTTGCATGACAGCCGTCAGGTTACGCTGCGCTAACCTGACCTACGAAAAACGATACACAAACACTCAAACAAACACGCCGCACCTAAACTCTTCCTCGGGGCCTCCTCAGACCAAACAGCAAGAACCACGCCCCACCCCCTCATTACTCATTGCTGCAGGCATAAAAAAACCGCTGCAGGTGCAACCCCAACAACGGTTTCAAATTCAGACCTCTCTAGCTTAAGCTTTCGGCCTGCAGCCTGTA
>JBFGYY010000247.1:0-5269 GCA_041587095.1 Motiliproteus sp.
AGCTCACCCTTTTCAGTGATAATACCTGTAGGTCCCGGGGAAACGTCCCTGGGGCGCCTGGCAGGCGATCTGCTTCTGTTACCGCATGCAAGCGATATTATTCTGGTAGGCTGTGACGCGTTGCCACACCCCGATTTCACGCAGTTGGCCGGGCGCTTAATTAACCACCATGTACGCTGGATTCATGCGCCGGCAGGGCGGGGGCGGCAGCTGAATGCCGGTGCGCGTGTCGCACGCTATCCACGCTTGTGGTTTTTGCATGTCGACTCCGGTTTTAACCCGCAGACATTACGCAGTCTTGACAACAGCTGGCGTCAATACCCCGATGATCTGACTTATTGCCAGCTGGCATTTGCTCCTGACGGAGCCGGGCTGATGGGTCTGAATCAATTCGGGGCGAATTGGCGCTCACGTTGGCTGGGTATTCCTTTCGGAGATCAGGGGTTCCAGATCTCCGCGTGTCGGTACCGTCAATTGCACGGGTATCGGGAAGATGTGGCCTACGGTGAAGACCATCTTTTCGTATGGCAGGCCCGGCGCTCAGGCCTGGGCGTGCATTGCTGTGGTGGCGTACTGCAAACCAGTGCCAGAAAATACGCACTGAAAGGCTGGTGGTCGTTGACCCTAACCTACCAATATTTATGGATTCGACAAGCGATCCCGCAATTCATCGCGCTGCTGTTCACACCAAGAAACCACACCACAACTGAAGGCAGTCAAAACCTCGCCTCAAAAAAAAACCGCTGTGACTCGCGACGGTCTTAACAACCGAAAAATTAGCGTAAAGGGCTTTCTGTCCGGGTACAGTGTCTGGAGACTACGCCTTAAGCGCTCAAGTCCAGAAGTCCACTCGAACGTCTCTGATACAATTTACCCTAACGACTGCCGGCTATTGATCTAAGGCAATGCATCGCTAATGTAGAACTGTTAGCTTTAACCACAAGATGAGCATGGTTTATGGTCTTTGGTTTAAATTATGCATCTAGTGGTTTGATTTAAAACCAAATAGTGGTAAAAACCACATCAGAAGTTGAGCAGTCAAACAGGATAAGACCATCGTCCGGATATGATCGGTACGAAACCGCGGAACAGGTTACTCGGCAATAACCGATTATAAAAAATACCGTTTGAACCAGCGCGCTGTGAGAGCAAACCTGGTTACAAATGGGGTCCGAGGGTCGCCATGTTTCTACGCAACTTCAAGATAACTCCCCGTATACGTTTTATTCTCCTGCTGTCGCTGACTGGCTTGTTGTTGTTAACAACGCTGGCCATTACCGATATCAAAACCCTCCAGCTTAATGAGAAAAATTTAAAAACCCAACAAGTGGTTGAAGCCACACATAGTCTGATCCGTCACTTCCATAAACAAAGCCTGACCGGCGAGCTCAGCGATGAACAAGCACAGCAGGCCGCACTGAATGCAGTTCGTGGTATGCGGTACGCGAAAAATGAGTATTTCTGGATCAACGACATGTCTGGGGTGATGCTTATGCACCCGATCAAGCCCGCGCTCGACGGCACCAGTGTGTATGGTTTGAAAGACCCTAGTGGCTTTCAGCTGTTTCGCGCTTTCATCGATGTCGTGAAAGCCGATAGTGCAGGCTTTGTTTCTTATTTATGGCCCAAACCCGGACATGAACAGCCGGTTCGAAAAACATCCTACGTTCAGGGGTTCAAACCCTGGGGCTGGGTAATCGGTTCGGGCGTCTATCTGGATGACGTCGATAAGGCATTTAAAGAGAACGCCATCTATCTGGGATCTATCAGTCTGGGTATCACCGTGCTGATATTGCTTGTCAGTACGCTGATCGCTAACAGTATTACCAAGCCGTTAAATGAAACGGTGCAAGCCTTGAAAGATATCGGTGAGGGTAACGGCGATCTGACAGTCGCGTTAAAGGTCTCCGGGCGTGATGAGATTTCTCAGCTTCGTATCAGCTTTAATAGTTTTGTCGCCAAGATCCACCAGCTGGTCGGGCAAGTGGCAGCCACCAGCGATCAACTGGCGTCAGCGGCCGAGCAGCTCGCTGCCGGCACAGCGGACACGACCCGTAACATCCATCAACAGAGTGACGAGACCAATCAGGTCGCCAAGGCTGTCTCAGAGCTGGCGGAGTCGATTACCCGTGTTGCCGGTAATGCGACACATGCCGCCGATGCCGCACTGGAAGCGGATAACGAGGCGGATAACGGTGAACGGATGCTGAATGATACCGTCGTTTCTATCCAGGGAGTGGCTGAGAAGCTTGAAAATGCTGTTGATGTCACCAAGCAGCTTGAATCTGACAGCGAAAACATCGGCAGTATTCTGGATGTTATTCGAGGCATCGCCGAACAAACGAATTTGCTCGCCCTGAATGCTGCCATCGAAGCGGCCAGAGCCGGTGAGCAGGGGCGGGGCTTTGCTGTAGTAGCCGATGAAGTACGTCATCTGGCCCAGCGCACGCAGGAAAGTACCCACGAAATACAAGTAATGATCGAACAGCTTCAGGCCGGCGCGAACCGTGCAGCTCAGGTGATGACCAGCAGTCGGGAAGAGACTCAGGTGACCGCGAATAATGCCGCCAACACCATGAACTCGCTACGCACAATTAACAATGCCATTACAACCATCAAAGAGATGTGTGCGCAGGTGGCGAATGGGGCCGAAGATGAATCGCGGGTGGCAGAGGATATTAATACCAACCTGTCTGTGATCCGGGAGCTTGGTCAGCGCACCAGCGTCGCTACCGATCAGATCGACAGTGCTTCTCAAAACCTTGCCAGCCAGGCTGAGTCGCTCCGCCAGACTGTGAAACAGTTTAAAATCTGATTATTCAATGATTGTGCAAACCGCCGCAGCGGATTCGTTCCGTAAGGCGGTTTTTTTATGCCTACTCAGATAGCAGGTCTCGGGTTCAAGCAGCCGCTCAGTAAGAGCCTGGCTCGCGACGTTCCACCAAGGCCAGAAGAGTTGCCGCCCTGACGCCTGGCGCAAGTCACAATTTCAAGGTAAATACGACAGGGTTGCGGAAGATACTACAGCGCTGCAGACGCCAGCGAAGACTCGGTTATTTGCCCAGCCTGGTACAAGCGGAGCCGGCTTTGCGAAACCAGGGCGCCATGCCCCCTGGTTTCATCATGCGGTCTGTTTACCCGACATGATCGTCGAGCTGCTGCACCTTGGGTTTACGTTTGCGGCGAGTACTGAGGGGCACCAGCGTACGCATCGAATCCAGTTTGCCGAAACAGAGCAATTTATCACCGGGTTCCAATACCCGGGACAGTTTTGGATTAGGGATCACTTTGGCGCCACGGTACAGAGTCAGTACGTTAATATCCTGATCGGGCAGGCTTGATTCTGTAATGGTCTTGCCGACAAATTTCGACTCGGCCGGAATATTAATCTCGCTCACGCCATAGCCTTTACTGACCGTCAGACGCTGGCGAATATCTATCTCGGGGAAATCAACCTGAGCAGCAATATAGTCAACAATGGCCCCGGCAATATCGAGCTTGGTGCAGGTCTCGATCCCTTCGAGTCCGGGTGAGGAGTTGACCTCCATAATCTGCGGACCATCCGCGCCTTCGAGCATATCGACACCGGCAACCTGCAAGCCGAGTATCTGCGCCGCACGAACAGCGGTTTCACGGTACTGTTCACTCAGCTCGACCGGTTCGGCGATACCACCGCGATGGACATTGCTGCGAAACTCCTGGCCCTGGGCCACGCGCCGCATTGCCGCGACCACCCGATCGCCGACAACCAGCGCACGAATATCTTTGCCCTTACTCTCGGCGACAAACTTCTGCACCAGCACGTTCTGTTTCTGGCTCTGCAGCAACTCGATAATTCCTTCGGCCGCCTTGGTGGATTCGGCCAGCAGTACGCCGATCCCCTGCGTTCCCTCAATCAGTTTGATCACGACGGGCGCGCCACCGACACGCTGGATCGCCGGCAAGACATCCTTTTTATCCCGCACAAAATTTGTCTGAGGGATACCGACATGGTGGCGGCTAAGGATCTGCAAGCTCCTGAGTTTATCGCGGGAGTTAAGAATACCGTGTGCCGTGTTGGCGCAGTAGATATCCATTTCCTGAAATTGCCGAACCACCGCGGTACCAAAATAGGTGATGGATGCCCCGATGCGTGGCAATACCGCATCATAATCGCTTAGTTGTTTCTGACGATAGTAGAGGTCGGGAGAGCCGCGTTCGAGGTCTATAGCAAACTTGAGGGTATTGAGAACCCTGACCTCATGGCCACGTGATTCAGCCGCTTCCACAAGCCTGCGGGTGCTATAACAGTTAGGGCCGCAGGAAAGGATGGCTAATTTCATAAAATTCTACCTTTAGGTTAGAAGTGCTATCTAATACTAGTCGCTTTTAGAAAAATCATGCGCATTTAAGAACCTGTTGCTACAGGCTATAGCTCGCTTTGTTCTTTTGATTATTTTCAAATTCAATGAGATAGGTAGGGCGCGCTGGAACAGGCACTGGCAGAGAGATCCTAAATGGCAGGGTTAAGAAACGCGCCGTATCAAAACGGTTTTCACATCACAACGGTCTATTTCAAAACTTGGTATTTCAAAGCTCTGCAATAACAACGATAGTAGAGGCCGCTTCATAGCATAAGCTAAACGCTGTCTCATATTCCCGAATAAAGGTGCAAAACAGCCTTTTGTCCAAGGCGGTTGAAGGGTGTTGCTAATATATGATCACAATGAACCGGAAACCGGCGAAGGTTGCTCCGTAGATGGTGTCGACTCGATCAGTTTCAGCGTTACGTCGTAGCAGCGAGATGCACGCAACAAGCTGTAAGCCAGCCAGGAAAAGTCGGCCAGCAACACCAGGGCGGCAAAGCTACGCAGGAGCGGTACAGCAACTGATAAATAAATCAGTGCAAGGGCAAACAGATGAAGGTAGAACTGTTTGCGTGATGTGTCACTCGGGATAATGGTCTTCATATTGGGAAGGCTCATCATCGCGGGAGGATTCGAAAGACTTGCCCGCTGCAGATGCAGATAAATTAAGAACGGAACAATTTTTTGCAACATGCCCACCATGACTGACATCACAAATCCCAGACCAAACCCTAAGCCGATCAATAACGTTAAAACTGCGGACAGTTGGCTTGATTGAGTGAGCAAACAGATTGGTATCAACGCTGATGTCACCAGCAAATGAATCAAACCTAAGCGCCAGAAGCGTACGGTCCAGTCGATCACCTTGCGCTTGCGCCGATTAACGACCCTCAGCGCACAAACAGCAAACGTCGCACTGCAAA
>JBFGYY010000248.1:0-5268 GCA_041587095.1 Motiliproteus sp.
CGGATCTGCGCGGCGGTGCGCGAACTGGCGCTGCACTGCTCAGATCTTGATCTCCCTGTCACCGCCAGTGTCTGCATCAGCCAGATGCGGCTCGGCGAGGAAGACATCAACCCACTGATCGAGCGCATCGAATGCGGCTTGCAAGCGGCATGGCACAACGGCGGTAACCGTGTTATCTGCCATCCTGATACATTTTAATACAACTGTCCGCAGCGTGATTGACCTGCATCAACCCTGGCGTTTCACTCAAAACCCCGATTGGAATTACAATAGAGCGTTACGTTGCTGCCGTTTGATTAAACGGCAACCCTTTAATCGGCTCCTTTACACCTAGCCCGACAACGATTCAAATCGCCAGTTTCTTTGGAAACCTTGGCGTTACATACCAGCGGACAAGCTGTAACTCGCTATCAGCACGACAGGAACAATGCATGTCATACAATCGGTCGATGAAAGGGTTTATTCTGCGCACCGCATTCATCTTTTCCGCAGTCGGTTTTGTTGTTATCTACTGGGCCGCCGCACAGGCCTATAGCAACGCCATAAAGAGCAACGCCATCACAGTTTCAAATCAGTTGGCACTGAACACCTTTAACTCCATGTTCCAGATTATGCAGCAGGGCTGGACCCGACCGCAGCTGGAAAAATTTATCGACAATCTGCAAGTCAGCAGCGATAACAACCAGATTTCCATTCAGATTTTTCGCGGCGACATCGTTAACGACAAATTTGGCACGATCGATCAGCCTGCGTTGGATAACTTCACCCAGCAAACCTTTATGAGCGGTGTGGCGCAACACACCGATGACGGTGAGCACCTGCGCTACAGCTACCCCCTGCTTGCCCGCGCCGAATGCCTGCAGTGTCACACCAATGCCCGCGTCGACGAGCCGCTCGGCGTCATCGACGTCAGGCAAAACCTGGAACCTCTGCTGGCCCACGCGCAATCCGATCTGTTCTACAAATTACTCTGGATAGCCCCTCTGCCTTTCCTGCTGGCACTGGCCGTGGTGTTCTATATGAACCGGCGCATCGATGCCTCTATCGAGCACCTGGCCACCAGTATCGATAAGATCGAAACCGTCTCGGATCTGTCGCGGCTTGAACTACAGCAGTCCGGTAACAGTTTCGAAGAACTCGACCGGATATTCGGCAAGATAGAAGGACTGGCCAGCCGCATGCGGGATATCGCGGTGGACCGGGACCTGCTCGAGTTCGAAATCCGCCTGCTTGAAAAATTTGTCATCACATCCGAAGTGGTTCGCGACTGGCGTGAATACGTCACCGTCCTGCTGAAAGATATCAACACGGTGATGGTCGCTTACAACCTGTTCTCCATATTCAAGGTCGATGAGGAGGTGTTTGACCTCGAGGTATTCTGGATCGGCCCTCCCAGTGACAACACGCGCGAAATGATGGAAGTAGAGATCCGTAAGGCGCTGGATGCCTCGCCGCTGTTCCGTAACGTGCTGCGCCTGAAGATCAACCACAGCATCAGCAATCGCCAGGCCCCGCCTGTTGAGCTGAACGCCGAAGAGATCAACCTGCAGACCAAGTCCCTGTTTCTTGAGACACCAAAAATCGGCGGCATCGTTGGTATTGGCGTACAGACCGACATTAGCCAGGATGAAAGCCGTCGCCTGGTAATGGAGAGCATTCTCTCGACGCTGATGAACGTGGTGGGCTCGGTGAAGGCGATTTACAAGTACACGCGTGATCTGGAGTACTACGCGACCCGTGATCCTCTGACCGATCTGCACAATCAGCGGATCTTCTGGGAGATGCTTAACTACGAAGTGCTGCGCGCCTATAGACATGAGTACAAGTTTGGCCTGCTGGTGATCGACCTCGACAACTTCAAGTCAATAAACGACAGCTACGGACACAGCTTCGGCGATCGCTATCTGCAGGAATTGGCAGCAATTTTCCGCGACGCGCTGCGCTCTGGCGACCTGCTGGCACGTTACGGTGGCGACGAGTTCACGGTGATTCTTCCCGAAGCGGGCATGGAGCAGATCAAGCAGATTACCAACCGTATCTTTAACGGCATGCAGAATTTGCAGCTCAAGGCACCCAGCGGCGACGACCTGGATGCAGGCCTGTCCATTGGCGTGGCGATCTATCCCGATCATGCCAGCAGCAGCAAAGACCTGTTCATGTTTGCAGACAACATGATGTACAAAGCCAAGAGCGCGGGCAAAAACCGCGTCTACCTGCCATCCGAAGATGATGTGATTGAGGTGTTTAAGGATATCAGTGAGAAGAGTCTGCTGATCAGTAAAGCCATTAAAGAAAAACGCATCATCCCCTATTTCCAGCCGCTGATGTCCAGCGCAAGCGGCAAAACCGAGGCCGTCGAAGTACTGAGCCGGATTCAGCTGGAAGATGATTCCATCATGGGGGCGCATGAATTTATCGAGATCGCCGAGAGCATGGGTATTATCCATAACCTGGACTTTGTGGTGATGGAAAAAGCCCTGCTCCAGGTGAAAAAAGAGCAGTTTGACGGCATGATCTTTATCAACATGTCGCCGCGTTCGCTGGTTATCAGCGAATTCATTCCGGAGGTCAAGCGCATCGTCACCGAGGTTGGCATTACACCGGAGCGGATCGTCTTTGAGATTACCGAACGCGACACCGTCAAGAACATGGCCATGCTGGAGCGCTTCGTCGCCAACCTCAAGCTGGAGGGTTTTCAGCTGGCTATTGACGACTTCGGTTCGGGCTTCTCCTCCTTCCATTACCTGAAGCATTTCCCGATCGACTTCGTGAAAATCGAGGGAGAATTTATTGCCAATATGGTTAATGATGAGAAAGACAACGCGGTCGTACGTTGTATTGCCAACCTGGCCCACGAGCTTAATGCCCGTACAATCGCGGAATACGTAGAAAGCGAAGAAGTACTCGAGGCGGTGCGTAGTATCAATATCACTTACGCCCAGGGCTTCCATATTCGCCGCCCGATGCCGTATATCTACCAACCGGGAGAGGACAACAGCTCATCGCCTCTTGATCTGACATTACACGACCAGCCAAGCTGACAGAGCACCCCGCCCCCGGCCAAACCCGGGGCGACCCAACCTCTGTATCGCCAGCTCGCAGATACACCGCGAAGGTAATACCGAAGGCAATACGCAAGCTGCAGCGGCTAAAAAACCTGCCTACATACCAATATAGCAGTGCATAAACAAACCGGGTCGTGTATAATCTCGTCCTTTTTACCCCTCCGTAGGCCCTACCGATGTCCGATACATCCCTCGCGTTCAGCGATCTTTCTCTTAATCCCTCTCTTTTACAGGCGCTGGGAGACCTGGGTTATGAAACCCCCTCTCCGATTCAATCCGCTTGTATCCCGCTGTTGCAGGCCGGGAAAGATGTGCTGGGGATGGCCCAGACCGGGACGGGCAAGACAGCTGCTTTTGCTCTACCCCTACTCGATCGAATCGATCTGTCGCTGAAAGCGCCGCAGATTCTTGTTCTCACCCCGACCCGTGAGCTGGCTATCCAGGTAGCTGAAGCCTTCCAGGCCTATGCCCGTCATATGCCCGGCTTCCATGTTCTGCCCATTTACGGCGGCCAGAACTACGGCATCCAGATGAAGCAGATCAGCCGAAATCCGCAAGTTATCGTCGGCACGCCCGGACGCCTGCTTGACCACTTGAGCCGCAAGAGCTTCAGCCTTGCCAACCTGAAGACCCTGGTTCTGGACGAAGCCGATGAAATGCTGCGCATGGGCTTTATCGACGACGTTGAAACCATCATGGCGGAGACGCCGTCTGAGCGACAAACAGCCCTGTTCTCTGCCACGATGCCCGCTCAGATTCAGCGCATCACCAAAGATTACATGCGCGATCCACAGCAGGTAAAAATCGCCTCCAAGACCTCAACGGTCGAAAACATTGAGCAGTCATACTGGATCGCCTCCGGCGTACATAAACTCGACGCCCTCTCGCGGATTCTCGAGACCGAAGAGTACGACGGCGTCATCGTCTTTGCGCGCACCAAAACAGCCACCGTTGAACTGGCTGAAAAACTCGAAGCCCGCGGCTACTCAAGCTCGGCCCTCAACGGCGATATGAACCAGGCATTGCGCGAGCGCACCGTCAGCCGTTTTAAATCAGGTGGCCTGGATATACTGATCGCTACCGATGTTGCCGCCCGCGGCCTCGATGTGGATCGCATCAGCCTGGTTGTTAACTATGACATTCCCTATGACACCGAGTCCTATGTACACCGCATCGGCCGTACCGGCCGTGCCGGCCGTCAGGGTAAAGCGATCCTGTTCATCACCAACCGCGAGCGGCACCTGCTGCGGGCCATCGAGCGCGCCACTCGCCAGAAGATCAACCCACGGGATCTGCCAAGCTCGGACGCGGTAACTCAGAAGCGCGTCAAACGGTTTGCCAAAGAGGTTGAATCGGTTCTTGCCGATCAGAAGCTGGACTTCTTCCGTGACCTCAGCCTGCAGATGCAGGACAATCTGGGTCTGTCTGCCGAAGAACTCAACACCGCACTACTGTTCCTGGCACAGAAAGAAAAACCCCTGCAGATGCCCGCTGAAAAAATCCCTGAGCGCCGTCCCCGTGACGAGCAGCGCGAAGGCCGCAACTCTCGCGATCGCAATGCCCGTGGTCGTGATGACGAACGCCCCCGTCAGCGCAGCAGCAAGAAACGCGAAAATATCCCGCACGATACTTACCGCCTCGAAGCGGGCAGAGATCACGGCATTCAGGTTAAGCATATTGTTGGCGCCATCGCCAACGAAGCAGACCTGGAAAGCCGCTTTATCGGTGATATTATCCTGCACGATGATCACAGCACCGTTCAGCTGCCCGAAGGCATGCCCGTAGAGAAGGTCAAGCACCTTCAGGGCGTGCGCGTATGTGGCCGCCCTATGCGCCTGCAGAAGGTCGAAGGCACGGTTGCACCCCGTCGCCCGCGCAAACCAAGCAAGCCTCGCCAACCGCGCGACTAGGCGCTTCGCGAGCAGAATAACCCGGCCCCGGCCGGGTTATTCAAGACGATAAAAAGCCGGGCATGCCCGGCTTTTTATCGTCTTGAATATCACAGGTCACGCGCAAGCAGCGCTCATCCATCGCGTTTTAGCGACAGCCGCATCAAGCAAAAGAGACCCTGCGTAAACAACACCCCCCCCCTTCACTCAGGACGTTTAATAATTCAGACCAACCCCTCGCGCTTACGCGGCAAAAAGATATGCACCTTCAACCCCCCGAGCTCGGAACTGCAAAGATCAAAACGCCCTTCATA
>JBFGYY010000249.1:0-5247 GCA_041587095.1 Motiliproteus sp.
AGAACATGCCTAGCAGCGGTGCCGCATCCGGAAGCAACAAGGCAACCAGTACAAGAAGAAGCATCGGGAACAATATCTTCTCATTCTTGGACACATGGCGTAACTGCACCATGGCCAGCTTGCGCTCTTCCGGCGTAGTTAACGCACGCATGATCGGCGGCTGAATTAACGGTACCAGTGCCATATAGGAGTAGGCAGCGACCGCTATCGCCCCCAACAGATGCGGCGCAAGAACGCTCGCCACATAGATGGCAGTAGGACCGTCAGCGCCACCGATGATACCGATCGCCGCCGCATCCTGGATAGAGAAGTCCATTAATCCAAGCGATGTTAAGCCAACTGCGCCAAGCACTGTCGCGAAGATACCGAACTGCGCCGCCGCACCCAGAAACAGCGTTTTAGGATTACCTAACAGCGGACCAAAATCGGTCATGGCACCCACACCCATAAAGATGATGAGTGGCGCAGCACCGCTGGCGATCGAGACTAGGTAAAAGTTATGCAGCATACCATTGTGAAAACCTGCATCCTGCGCGGCCTGAGTGACCGTGAAATGCAAGGAATGATTGGCATGCTTATACGCTTCCTTAATTGCCTCCGGCTCCAGCGAATCGATTCCCAGCGTATCAGCCAGTAATTTCAACACATCCGGCCCACCGAGGTGAATGGCATTTTCAACGGCAGAAAACGCCAAGCCTGCTTCAGGAATGTTAGCCATGATGCCGCCAAACCCAATGGGCACCAGCAACAGGGGTTCAAAGTTTTTCTTAATCGCAAGAAAGAGCAATAAACACCCTACTGCGATCATGACGACCTGCCCCATCTGCATCTGATACAGACCGGAACTCGTCAACAGGTTAAGCACCTTATCCATGATTGGACTGCCCTTAATTACTTCGATTAAACCAGCTGGAGCAGGGTATCCCCTACCGCCACTGAATCACCTTCTTTCACCGTCACCGTACCAATTGTCCCGGCGCGGGCAGCTCGAATATCTGTTTCCATTTTCATGGCTTCAAGAATAATCAGCACATCACCTTCGGCAACAACATCACCCGGTGATACCTCGACTTTCCAGATATTACCAGCCAAAGGAGCCATTACAGGTTCACCGCCGCCAGCAGGTGCCGCTGGAGCTGCCGCAGCAGCCGGAGCTGTTTGAGCAGCTGTAGGCACAATACCGGAAACATCACCACCTTCGTTAACCTCTACCACGTAGCTCTGACCATTCACGGCTACGGTATAGACCTCTTTGCCAGCCGGAGCTGACGCAGGAGAAGCCGCTGCAGCAGAAGCATCCTCAAGAGTAGGTACCGGTTCAAATGCAGCAGGATTACCCCTGTTTTCCAGGAACTTAAGCCCGATTTGCGGAAACAGCGCGTAAGTCAGCACATCATCAACCTCCCGCTCGCCTTTCTCGAGCCGGAAATCATTGGTTTTGGACAGCTCACGTAACTCAACCGTCAGCTTATCCATCTCCGCAGGTATCAGATCGGCAGGTCGGCAGGTGATTGGCTGCTCACCGTCCAGAATTTTGGCTTGTAGCTGCGCATTAAACGGCGCAGGAGCCGAACCGTATTCACCCTTCAAGATGCCACGGGTTTCTTTTGAAACTGACTTGTAACGCTCACCCGTCAGCACATTCAACACAGCCTGTGTGCCCACGATCTGCGAAGTAGGGGTAACCAAGGGGATAAAGCCCAGGTCTTCACGTACACGCGGAATCTCGGCCAGCACTTCGTCAAGACGATCTCCGGCGCCCTGCTCACGCAATTGACTTTCCATATTAGTCAACATGCCGCCGGGAACCTGAGCGACCAATATGCGAGAATCGACGCCTTTGAGAGAGCCTTCCCATTTCGCGTATTTTTTCCGCACGTCACGGAAGTAAGCCGCGATCTCTTCAAGCAGCTCGATATTCAGCCCGGTATCGCGATCGGTACCTTCGAAGATGGAAACAACCGATTCAGTTGGCGAGTGGCCGTAAGTCATAGACATTGAAGAAATAGCGGTATCTACGTTGTCGATCCCCGCCTCAACGGTCTTAAGAATGGTCGATGTTGAAAGCCCGGTCGTCGCGTGACACTGCATATGTATAGGAATATCCACGGCTGCTTTCAGTCGCGTCACCAGCTCATAGCCGGTATACGGTTTGAGCAGTCCCGCCATATCTTTAATACAGATAGAGTTGGCACCCATATCTTCAATGCGCTTGGCCATATCGACCCACATCTCAGTTGTGTGAATTGGGCTCAACGTATAAGAGATGGTTCCTTGTGCGTGCTTTTCGACCTCCAAAGCAGCTTTGATAGCCGTTTCCAGGTTACGCACATCATTCATCGCGTCGAAGATACGGAACACATCAACGCCATTAACCGCTGCTCGTTCTACAAACTTGCGCACCACATCGTCAGCATAGTGGCGGTAGCCAAGAATATTCTGACCGCGGAACAACATCTGCTGAGGCGTATTTGGCATAGCCGCCTTCAGCTGGCGAATACGATCCCATGGATCTTCGCCCAGGTAGCGGATACAGGAATCGAATGTCGCCCCACCCCAGGTTTCAACGGACCAAAAACCGACCTGGTCCAGTTTCGCCGCAATCGGCAGCATATCTGCCAGACGCAGACGGGTTGCAAACAGGGACTGGTGAGCATCACGCAGCACGACATCTGTAATTCCGAGGGGTTTTTTGTTATCAGCCATGATGAAGGTCTGTCTCTTTAAGGGATTATTGTCAACGCCGAAAAGGCTTACTTTTTCTTATGTCGTGCACGATATTGGTGAATTGCTGCAGAGATCACTGCTAGCAACTGCTGTTGATCATCGACCGGCGCTGAGGGCTCGGTACGGGGTGCACGAATTTTTGGAGCTGGATCCGGGGCATACCGGGTAACCAATTTAGACATCCAACCGGTGGCAAACACCAGCAGAGTCAAAAAGACAAATACAAAACCCATCCCGGCCGCCATCAGCTCCAGGCCTTCACTCATTAAACTTGATGTTTCCATCGAGCTACTCCCGTTTGTATCCACTAAAGCGCTCAAACCGTTAATGCCGGTGAGCGACAAACTTTGATGCCGGACAAAAATAGCCCGTTGTGCGAATTAAATATAATTAATATTATTGATGCAAGCCATAACTAATAGCTTATGCTCCATAATCTTCCATGCTGATAGCTTGTATTTCATAGGGTTACACGCACGCTCTAACCGTCAGCGCCATCAGAGAAACCTATATTGCGTATAAAATCACATTTATCATCGCAGCCAGCACCGAATTCCATACCGGTTAAGTGTGACCACGCCCCTTGTGTGTCTTCGCCTCATCCAACTGGCGAGCGCATCGACGCGAAACGATCGGCCGAAACGGCAACACCATTCTACGCTGCCTAACAGCCCCCAAACGCGTCATGCATAACGTCTCCTTCGTAGCGACGATGACATAAAATGCGCCATTGCTGGCTCTGTAGCGACGCCCCCATCGTTCTACACACTCAAAACGCTGCATCCACTTTGCGCTGGTCACGGGCGGACGATAATATCCGGAAGCATTTTGCTCTTCTTTTAACTCCAGCAGAGCCAACCAATCCTGAATACGCCGGTGACTCAAAAAACGGCCACGCCAAGGCAGCTCATTACGATTCCGAACGAAGCGGCGATACCCCCCCCACAAGCTGGCCGGGTTAAAGCCGACGATAACAACCTTCCCTCCCGGCCTGAGAACTCGTGACACCTCGCGTAAAACCTGATGCGAACTACCGGCAAAATCCAGGGTATGGTGCAACACTACCGCATCGATACACTCACTGGAGAAGGGCAAATTTTCAGCATCTGCCACCAACGCCTGCGCTGGCGTACCCAGCTCAATTCTCGGCACCAGTGAAAAGCAATGGCTGGCCCCCGAGCACTCTATCAAGGTGTCAGCACTCAACACCGAGACCTGCAGGAGGTGGTAACCAAAGATCGAGGGCATGATTTTAGCTAATACATCCCGCTCTTCCGCCAGTAGCTGAGAACCAAGCGGGGTTGCAAACCACTGTTGTATAGCATCAACGCTATCAATATCAGAAACTGTCATATGACCTTTCACAAGAACGCTCTAGCCAGCGCCTACAGATAAAAGCAGATCTCTTTTATACTATGACGCATACATAGATTTTGGATAAAAGCCTATATTCTGGAGCAGGTTAATACCGAAAGAGCATCTACTGCTCAAGTAGCTATTATAGGATAGCAGCCAGTCAAGAAAACATGCCTTACACAGGAGATGTCATGCTTAAGGTCACCCCGATAGCCGCTTTCAATGATAATTACATTTGGGTTATTCAAAACCCCGGCAGCGCGCTAGTGGCTGTTGTTGACCCCGGTGATGCACAAGCGGTCCAAGCCTACCTTAACGAAAAAAAGTTGGTGCTTGCTGCCATTTTAGTCACACACCACCACCCGGACCACACAGGAGGCATTAAGCAGCTGGTAGAGCAGCACGCTATCCCTGTCTATGGCCCTGCCAATTCGCCATGCCAGGACATTACGCACCCCCTGCACGACGGGGACCACTGCCTTATTTTGAACACAGCCTTTGATATCAAACATGTTCCGGGACACACACTGGACCACATCAGTTATTACAATCCCACTGAGCAAGGCAGCTTATTTTGCGGAGACACCCTGTTCCTGGCGGGTTGCGGGCGATTATTCGAAGGGACTCCGACACAGATGCTTCATGCAATGAAGTATTTTGCTCAGCTTCCTGATGACACGAAAGTGTATTGTACCCACGAATATTCTTTAGCCAATCTGGCGTTCGCAACTGCTGTAGAACCGGATAACCAATCGATTGTCGATCTAACCGAGGCCTGCCAGCGCACAAGGCTGGCCAACAAGCCGACCCTGCCTAGTTCAATTGGTCAGGAAAAACTGATCAACCCTTTTATGCGCACCCACCACACAAGTCTTGTCAGCGCGGCTGAGCATCGTGCCGGACGGGCGCTATCCAGCGAGGATGAGGTGTTTGCACAGATCCGTCTCTGGAAAGACGAATTTTAGCCAGTGAAACTCTGCTCTTCGAGCGCTATACAAGCCAAGGGCTTCGGCAGCCTGCCTTGACCGCCGAAGCCTCGCTCAATAGAATCCTCAACCTGGTAACGGAAGACAAAGGATGGCTCTTCTGAATTTGGTTATGAGCCGACCCGCATCTGCTCGTGCGGAACACCACCTGAGGCAGACGCTTTGTCACATCGTAATG
>JBFGYY010000250.1:0-5238 GCA_041587095.1 Motiliproteus sp.
CAGTGGGCGACTGACCCTGACGGCCCTCATCAACTCTTGGTCCCTATCGAAAATGCCGAAACATTTCGCGAAGCACTCGTCGATCTCCCCCCGCAAGAGCGCGTCAGCTGGTCCAGATATAAAATCAAATTCGGTGACAGCCTGATCAGCATTGCAAAAAAGAACAACACCACGGTTGCGACATTACGCACGACCAACAATCTGCAGGGTAATTTCATCCGCGCCGGTCAGATGCTGCTCATACCCAAGGCCAGTAAAGAAGCGACCCTCTACAGTTACAGCGCCAAACAACGCCAACAGAAAAAAAATCAACGTATAGCACTGCGCTCAGGTAAGCAAAAAGTGCAATACCAGGTACAAAGCGGTGACAGCTTCTGGAAAATTTCCCGTCAATACGGCGTCAGCACTCGGGCACTGGCCAGCTGGAATCAAATGGCGCCGGGAGACCCTCTGAAAGTGGGCAAACAGCTGGTGATCTGGCAAAACGTCGCCAGCTCAAACAGCTCAACGGCGCCGATACGTAACAAAGTGCGCAAAATCGGCTACCGGGTACGCAACGGGGATTCTTTTGCCCGCATCGCCAACCGTTTCAACGTGCGAATTAATGACATTCAACGCTGGAACAACCAGGCGGCCCAAAAGAAATATCTAAAGCCCGGACAGATGCTCACCTTGTATGTTGACGTTACCAAAGCGCGATAAACAGGGACAACACCGGAACCTCATAACGAACTCGCAGTCTCAGCGTTTACAAGCTACCCTATCAGCTGGATTTACTGATATAAAAACAATATCTTAAGACTGAAGGACTTCTGTCTATGACCCTTTCGATGGTACGGCACTGTTTATGGGGGCTGCTGGCCCTCCTCCCGGCCACCCAGAATGTTACTGCCAGCGAAGCGCCTGCCCATGGCATGGCCATGCATGGCAGCACAAAATACCCGGCCAAGTTTACCCATTTTGATTACACCAACCCGAATGCCCCCAAAGGCGGCAGCGTTCGGCTCGCCGCGATCGGCACGGCATTTGACACTCTGCACCCCTATATACTCAAAGGAAATCCGGCCGTTGGTATAGACAGCATTTACGAAACGCTTATGGCACCGGCCAACGATGAAGCGTTCTCTTCCTACGGATTGATAGCAGAGTCCGTAGAAATGCCCGAGGACCGCTCCTGGGTCATTTTCAATCTGCGCCCCGAAGCCCGCTGGCACGATGGCAAACCCATTAGCGCCGATGACGTGCTGTTCTCATTCCATACGCTCAAAACTCTCGGCCGCCCGTTCTACCGTTTTTATTACCAGCCGGTCACCGGCGCTGAAAAACTAGGCGATCATCGCGTACGCTTTAGCTTTAACGGCGGAGAAAATCGTGAACTACCGCTGATCATGGGGCAACTGCCGATCTTGCCCAGCCATTACTGGAAAGACCGCGACTTCAGCAAGACATCCCTCGACATACCTTTGGGCAGCGGACCTTATCGCGTCGACAGCTTTGAACCGGGGCGCTTTATTCGCTACGCCCGAGTCGATGATTACTGGGGGAAAAACCTGCCGGTTCGACGCGGGCAAAATAATTTTGATCTGATTCGCTATGATTACTATCGCGATGCGACAGTCGCCATGGAAGCGTTCAAGGCCGGAGAATACGACTGGCGCTTTGAAAATGTGTCAAAATTCTGGGCCACCAGCTACAACGAGGAGCAGATCGCGAACAACCTGGTAATCAAGGAGGAAGTTGGTAACGAGCGCCCGACCGGCATGCAGGGGTTCGTATACAACCTTCGCCGTCCCTTGTTCCAGGATATCCGTGTCCGAAAAGCCCTCGCGTTCGCGTTTGACTATGAGTGGACCAACAAGAATCTGTTTTACGGTCAATACACTCGCACAGAAAGCTATTTTTCCAATTCTGAGCTGGCGTCGCGCGGCCTGCCCGAAGGAGAGGAACTGGCGCTACTCACACCGTATCGAGATCAGTTACCCGATGAACTGTTTACTTCCGAGTACCACCCTCCTGCCACCGATGGTAGCGGCCGGATTCGCAGCAACTTACGTCAAGCTGCGGCGCTGCTGAAGGCCGCTGGCTGGCAGGTGAAAAACGGCAAACTTGTCGATGGTAATGGCGCAGCGTTCGATTTCGAAATCTTGCTCAACTCGCCGGTCTGGGAGCGAATCGCACTACCCTTCATTAAAAACCTCAAGCGCTTGGGCATTGAGGCGAAGGTCCGGGTTGTCGATTCAGCGCAATACCAGGAACGCACGGAGACCTTCGATTACGACATGCTGGTTGACGTGTTTGGTCAATCGCTCTCCCCCGGCAACGAACAGCGAGATTATTGGACATCCGACGCGGCGGGACGAAATGGCGCGCGCAATACTATCGGTATAGCAAGCCCGGTTATCGACGCACTGGTCGAGCAGGTCATCTCCGCGCCTGATCGGGACAGCCTCATCAATCGGACCCGGGCTTTAGACCGGGTTTTGCTCTGGGGGCACTATGTTATTCCACACTGGCATATCCAGTCGTTTCGACTCGCCTATTGGAATAAGTTCTCCAAGCCCGCCATCAGCCCAAAGTATGATCTTGGATTCGAAAGCTGGTGGGTTGATCAGGACAAGGCCAAACAACTCAGTATCAATCAGGGACGGAAGCAGAATTAAGCCATGCTTGCATACATTGTAAGGCGTTTATTGCTCATCATTCCGACCCTGTTTGGAATCATGCTGCTCAACTTCGCAGTTGTTCAGGTTGCCCCCGGCGGCCCCGTTGAGCGAATGCTCGCCCAGATCAAGGGTCATAGTGTCGACTCAGCCGCTCGGATCAGCGGTGGCTCCGGCGGTGATGTAGCGTCGGGGGTGTCCACACAAGGTGTCCCCTCCGGCGACGGTGGCGGCAAATACCGGGGCGCACAGGGTGTTCCACCTGAGCTGATTAAAGAACTTGAAGCCCAGTTCGGTTTCGATAAACCGCTCTATGAACAGTTCGGGCATATGGTGATCAATTTTGCCACCTTTGACTTCGGCACCAGCTTTTACCGTGATGAACGTGTCATCGATCTTGTGCTGGATAAGATGCCGGTGTCCATCTCACTAGGCCTCTGGACCACACTGCTGGTATACCTGATCTCGATTCCTCTCGGGATACGCAAGGCCGTTAAAGATGGTTCCCGCTTCGATGTCTGGTCTTCCGGCGTGGTGATTGTGGGCAATGCTATCCCCAGTTTCTTATTTGCTATCCTGCTGATTATTCTTTTTGCCGGCGGCCGCTATCTCGACTGGTTCCCTCTGCGGGGCTTGGTGTCCGATGGCTGGGACACGATGTCAATCGGCGACAAAATTTCCGACTATTTCTGGCATATTGCGCTTCCCGTTCTGTCCATGGTGATAGGTGGGTTTGCCAGCCTGACCATGCTGACTAAAAATTCATTTCTCGAAGAGATCAATAAACAATATGTGCTGACAGCACGCTCCAAGGGCTTAAGTGAACGGCGTGTTTTATATGGACACATTTTTCGCAATGCGATGCTGATTGTGATCGCCGGCTTCCCCGCGGCCTTCATCGGCATGCTTTTCACAGGCGCCATGTTAACCGAGATAATATTTTCCCTCGACGGCCTGGGCCTGCTGGGGTACGAAGCGGTGGTCAACCGGGACTACCCCGTGTTCTTTGCCACTCTTTATTTCTTCACGCTGCTGGGGCTGCTGATGAATCTATTGGGCGATGTGATGTACCACATCGTCGATCCGCGTATTGACTTTGAAGCAAGGATCTAAAGAGTGAATATACCCGCCTCATCACGGCTGAATCCGATCACTGCACGCCGGATTGAAAACTTCAAAGCCAATCGCCGCGGTTACTGGTCTCTCTGGATATTCCTGGCCCTGTTTCTGCTGAGTCTCGGCGCGGAACTCATCGCCAACGACAAACCTATTGTGGTTTCATTTCGGGGTGAGCTCTACAGCCCGCTTCTGCATAGCTATCCCGAAACCACCTTTGGCGGCTTTCTGGAAACAGAAACCGATTATCGCGATATTGAAGTTGAGGAGATGATCAATGCCGAGGGCTGGATCCTCTGGCCACTGATCCCCTACAGCTACGATTCGATCAACTTTGAACTGCCCAGCCCCGCGCCATCACCGCCGAGCGGTGAAAACTGGCTCGGCACCGATGATCAGGGCCGGGATGTCGTCGCGCGCCTGCTGTACGGCTTTCGCATCTCAGTGCTGTTCGGGCTGGCACTGACCGTGTCCAGCTCGATAATTGGCATTACTGCTGGCGCCATTCAGGGCTATTTCGGTGGCTGGACCGATCTGCTTTTTCAGCGTTTTATCGAAATCTGGTCGGGCCTGCCCATGCTGTTCCTGCTCATCATTCTGGCCAGCGTTATCGAACCAAATTTCTGGTGGCTGTTAGGCCTGATGCTGGCATTCAGCTGGATGGGGCTGGTCGGGGTTGTTCGGGCAGAGTTTTTGCGCGCCAGAAACCTTGAATTTGTCCGCGCAGCCAAAGCCCTTGGCGTATCGGACAGTAAAATCATGGTCAAACATATTTTACCCAACGCGATGGTAGCGACCCTCACCTTCCTACCCTTTATCCTCAACGGCTCCATTACCGTTCTGACGGCGCTGGATTTTCTGGGGTTCGGGCTGCCGCCAGGCTCGGCGTCACTCGGCGAACTCCTTAATCAAGGCAAAAACAATCTACATGCCCCCTGGCTGGGTCTCTCCGCTTTTTTTGTACTGGCCATCATGCTGTCGTTGCTGATCTTTATTGGCGAAGCGGTCAGGGACGCTTTTGACCCCAGGAAGAATCTGCGATGAGCGCCTTATTACAAGTCAGTGATCTGCACGTATCTTTCGGGCGTGGAGAGCGCGAAGTTCAGGCAGTGCGGGGAGTATCATTTTCCATCGATGCCGGCGAAACGGTCGCACTGGTTGGCGAATCGGGATCGGGAAAGTCCGTCAGCGCGCTGTCGATCATGCAACTTCTGCCCTACCCCCAGGCGCATCATCCACGCGGATCGATCCAATACCGTGGCGAGGAGCTGCTAGCCGCCACAGAAAACCGCATGCGACAGATACGCGGCGACCGCATTGCCGTTATTTTTCAGGACCCGCTCACCAGCTTGAACCCGCTGCACAATGTCGAGCGTCAGATAGCCGAAGTCCTGCTGCTGCACAAGTTCATGACGCCCAAGCAAGCCCGCATTCGTGTGATTGAGTTATTGGAACTGGTAGG
>JBFGYY010000251.1:0-5235 GCA_041587095.1 Motiliproteus sp.
ACGATGTGCATCGGCGGGGGTCAGGGCATCGCCCTGATTGTGGAGCGTATAACCTGAGCGGGGTCATCTAACCACCGTAGCAATACCAGCCAATAGCAAGGCTATCGAACCGAGAACAACCACGAATAACAATAATCAAGGAATCCCTATGCAGCATCGACTCTCCGACGAAATACAGCTTGCCACCCGCAACTGCATCGGCGACGCGCTGGCCCGCTCGGTTATGCGTCAGCCAAATAAGGTCGCTCTGGACTTCAACGATCGCAGCTGGACCTATCAACAGCTGGACGACGCGGTTAACCGCGTCGCCAACCGCCTGATCGAAGCGGGCCTGCAGCGCGGTGATCGCGTCGCCGCCTACGGTAAAAACTCGGACGCCTACCTGTTCCTGTGGCTGGCTTGCACCCGGGCCGGGCTGATCCATGTTCCGGTCAACTTTGCCCTGGTGCAAGATGAACTGAGCTACATCCTCAACCAGTCCGGTTGTCGGGCGATCTTCTGCGATGACGCGCTGGCGCCGCAACTCGCGCAGTTAAGCGGCCAAGTCGGGGCCGAGATCACCGGCTCTCTGCGCAGTGACAGCACGGCAGGACAGGCTCTGGATATCCTCGCCATCGCCCGATCGGATGCAGCCAGCGAAGCACCACAGGTCGAGCTGGACGAAACCGATGTGGTACAGATCCTCTACACCTCCGGCACCACCTCCGATCCGAAAGGCGCGATGCACACCCACCGCTCGCTGCTCAGCGAATACAGCAGCTGCCTGCTGCACCTGGATATACAGCAGCAGGACCGGGCTCTGGCCGGTCTGCCCCTCTACCATTCGGCCCAGATGCACGTGTTCCTGATGCCCGGTTTGCTGATCGGTAGCTACACCTACCTGATCGAAACGCCCCTGGCGGCCCGGGTGCTGGAAGATATTCAAGCGCAGCAAATTAGCGCCTTTTTTGCGCCCCCTACCGTATGGATCGGTTTGCTGCGCCATGAAGATTTTGATGAGCGTGATCTCAGCAGCCTGCGCAAGCTCTATTACGGCGCTTCCATTATGCCCGAACCCATCGTCGCGGAACTGGCCGAGCGCCTGCCCCAGGGCGGGCTGTATAACTGCTACGGCCAAAGCGAAATCGCACCGCTGGCCACAGTATTATCACCAGAACAGCACCGGCATTATCCGGCCTCTGCCGGCAAGCCTATCGCCAGCGTGCAGAGCCGCATCGTCGACCCGGTCACGCTGCAAACCTGTGCGCCGGGCGAGCACGGCGAGATCGTGCATCGCTCACCCCAGCTGATGATCGGCTACTGGAACAAACCCAGGGAAACCGCAGAGGCCTTCAGCGGTGGCTGGTTCCATTCCGGTGATCTGGCCTATCAAAATGACGAGGGATACATTTTTATTGTTGATCGTATCAAGGACGTGGTTAACACCGGCGGTGTGCTGGTGGCCAGCCGCGATGTGGAAGAAGCCCTGTACACCCACCCGGCGGTGGCCGAGGTGGCGGTCATCGGTCTGCCCCACGAGAAGTGGATCGAAGCGATCACCGCCGTGGTGGTGCTCAAGACCGGCCATGACGCCGCAGAGGCCGAACTGATCGAGCACGCCCAGCAGCACCTGGCACCGTTCAAAGTCCCGAAAGCGATCCACTTCGTCGACGCCTTGCCCAAAAACACCGCCGGCAAACTGCTGAAACGCGCCCTGCGCACCAGCTTCGCGTAACGGCCCACCGGGTACCGCCGGACACAGACTCGTGACCGGCGCAATCGGGAACAGCCCCGTTAGCCGATAGTGTCGCGCTAATTCTCATCGACACACTGTTGATCAATACGAGCAAGGCGGTGACCCGCCCCTTGCAACCCGAAAGCCTGTTACCCAACACGGCGACCCACGCAGCAGAACAACGTTTATTACCCACAGAACCTATCAACGCTCAGACCAGACGGCCGTCGCCATAACGGCTGCCACCTTGGCCCCGCCCCAGTATTCGCACTCTTCAATAGACAGGCTCACAGAATTTCGGCCAGATTTGGCCTGTAGCCTCAACATAACCGTGTGAATCAGGCCGAACGTCACCGCACCCATTGCAACACCAGCACACAAACAGCAATTAAGTTTCCTATTGGAAACTTTTGTTGACTATTCGTGCAGCTGGCGATAATCTGCACAAATCGACTACACAAACGCTCACGCAGCCAAGGACAGTCAACTGCCCAGCGGCGCAGAGCGATACAGCAACACGTAAACACACAATAAAAAAAACAACTGCGGGCTTAAGCCCAACACCGGAGCAACAAAGATGTCCCTGAGTCTTTTTGATCTGTTCAAAGTCGGCATTGGCCCATCCAGTTCCCATACCGTGGGACCGATGTGGGCAGCCAACCGTTTTTTGAGCCTGCTCGAATCCCGCAATCTGCTCACTCAAGCCGGACGCGTCCGGGTCTCGCTGTACGGCTCACTGGCCATGACGGGCAAGGGGCACGCCACCGATATCGCCTCCATGCTGGGGCTACTGGGTGAAATTCCCGACCAGATCGATCCCGATACAGTCCCGAGCAAGATCTCCGCCATCCGCAGCGCAAACAAGTTGCGCCTGGGCGGCAAAATTGAAATTCCCTTCGATGAAGCAAACGACCTGTGCTTTCTGTTTGGCGAAAGCCTGCCCCAGCACCCCAACGGGATGCGCTTCGAGCTGTTCGACCGGGCCGGTATCCAGCTGATCAGCAAAGTCTACTTTTCTATCGGTGGCGGTTTCGTGCTCTGCGAAGACCAGATCTCACAACCGGCCAATGCCTCGGCTAATCTGCCCATCCCCTACCCGTTTGAAACCGGTCGCCAGCTACTCGACCAGTGCAAAGCGAGCGGCCTGAGCATTGCCGATCTGGTACTGACCAATGAAAGGGCGATGCGCAGCGACGCCGAAGTAGAGACCAGCCTGCGCCAGCTCTGGCAGGTGATGGAAGCCAGCATCGAACGGGGTTGCCGTGAGCGGGGTGAACTGCCCGGCGGTCTCGGTCTTCAGCGCCGCGCCTACCTGCTGCGCAAAGAACTGACCGACCGTCCCGAGGCCGCCCAGCGGGACCCGCTGAGCATCATGGACTGGATCAATCTCTACGCCATGGCGGTGAACGAAGAAAACGCTGCCGGCGACCGCGTGGTGACCGCCCCCACCAACGGTGCGGCCGGGGTGATTCCGGCCGTTCTGGCGTACTACAACCGCTTTATTCCCGGTGCAGATGAAGCCGGCGTCTTTCGGTTCCTGGCCACCTCCGGCGCCATCGGCATGTTGTATAAAAAGAATGCGTCGATCTCTGCCGCCGAAGTCGGCTGTCAGGGTGAAGTCGGTGTGGCGTGCTCGATGGCCGCCGCCGGCCTGGCCGCCGTGATGGGCGGTACCAATGAACAGATAGAGAACGCCGCCGAGATCGGCATGGAACACAACCTGGGTCTGACCTGCGATCCGATCGGCGGGCTGGTTCAGGTACCGTGCATCGAGCGCAACACCATGGGCGCGGTCAAGGCGATCAATGCCGCCCGCCTCGCGCTGCGCGGCAACGGTTCGCACCATGTGCCCCTCGATAGCGTCATCGAAACCATGCGCCAGACCGGCGCCGACATGCAATCCAAGTACAAGGAAACCTCAGAAGGCGGTCTGGCCGTTAACGTGGTTGCCTGCTGATTTTTTTTACGACTCCAACAACAAGATGCTCAAGTAGCAAGCATAGCAAGAGGGATAGAGATGACTATCAGCCAGCTGTATGACAACGATGCACAGCGTGAAGCCTTTTTCACCGCCGGATTGTCCGATATCGACTCCGCCATCAAGGCATCGGTTGAGCGCGAATTTGACCGTCAGGAGCGCCAGATCGAACTGATCGCGTCCGAAAACATCACCTCCAAAGCCGTCATGGAAGCCCAGGGCACCGTACTGACCAACAAGTACGCCGAAGGTTATTCCGGTCGCCGCTACTACGGTGGCTGTGAGTATGTGGACGAAGTTGAAACTCTGGCGATCAACCGTGCCAAGCAGCTGTTTAACTGTGAGTACATCAATGTTCAGCCCCACTCTGGCGCGCAGGCTAACGGTGCGGTCATGCTGGCGCTGCTGCAGCCCGGCGACACAATCCTCGGCATGTCACTCGACGCCGGTGGTCACCTGACCCACGGCGCCCGTCCGGCACTGTCCGGCAAATGGTTCAACGCCGTTCAGTACGGTGTACGCGAAAGCGACTGCCTGATCGACTACGACGCCGTAGAAGCGCTGGCGGTCGAGCATCAGCCAAAACTGATCATCGCCGGCGGCTCCGCGATTCCGCGTGAGATCGACTTTGCCCGCTTCCGCGCAATTGCCGACAAGGTTGGTGCCTACCTGATGGTCGACATGGCGCACATCGCCGGTTTGATCGCGACGGGCAAGCACCCCAGCCCGCTGCCCCACGCCGATATCGTCACCACCACCACCCACAAGACCCTGCGCGGCCCCCGCGGCGGCATGATCCTGTCTAACAATTTAGAACTGGGCAAGAAGATCAACTCGGCCGTATTCCCCGGCCTGCAAGGCGGCCCGCTGATGCATGTTATTGCTGCCAAGGCCGTTGCCTTCGGCGAAGCACTGCAGCCTGAATTCAGCACCTACATCCAGCAGGTACTGGATAACGCCAAAGCACTGGCTGCCGTGATGGTCGAGCGCGGTTGCGACATCGTGACCGGCGGCACCGATACCCACCTGATGCTGGTTGACCTGCGTCCCAAGGGCCTCAAAGGCAACGCCGTGGAAGAGAGCCTCGAGCGTGCGGGCATCACCTGCAACAAGAACGGTATCCCGTTTGATCCGGAAAAGCCGATGGTCACCTCCGGTATCCGCATCGGCACCCCTGCCGGAACCAGCCGCGGCTTCGGTGTTAAAGAGTTCCAGCGCATCGGTCACCTGATCAGCGACGTGCTCGATGGTCTGGCCGAGTGCCAACGTAACGACTCCAACGACAACTCCAGGATCGAGGATCAGGTACGCGCCGAAGTCGAGAATCTGTGTAAGCGTTTCCCGCTCTACCGCTAAGCAGCGGCAGTACCGATCAGGCCCGAAGCTTAACCCGGCGGGTGAATAGCAGCCGGCTGTTATCACCCGTTCAGATATTAGTAAACAGACATTCAGGAAGACGATTATGAGCAATATCCCAAGCAACCTGCGTTTTGCCAAAAGCCACGAGTGGGTACTGGACAACGGTGACGGCACCGTGACCGTC
>JBFGYY010000252.1:0-5229 GCA_041587095.1 Motiliproteus sp.
ATAGCGCTGATGGCCGGCTTAACACTCATTGCTCATCTCGCCGTTTCAGCGCGGCGATTTTTGCAATCGGAACATTCAGCCCGGCGCCTTAACCGCAGCGCCGGTTCGATCATGATGGCCGCAGGTGCCTACCTGGCACTGCGGCACTGACATCAATCACAGCACGACCAGATACACTTCCACCTATAACGACAGCATCTACAACATCCGCCTCATAAACCTGTTTTCGGGCATTCCGGCTGTGTCGTGTTCGCCACTTTTGGTCAACATGTCGGCTCAGCAGCTACACTGAAAATGTTCGCCGCCCGGTTCGGCATTAACCGCTGCCCGCTATCGTTTCCAAGGAGTTGTTTATGAGTGATCATGTGTACAAAATTGTCGATGTGGTGGGTTCATCCGCCGAAAGCTCCGATCAGGCGATCCGAAATGCCGTACAGAAAGCCGCCGAGACACTCGAGCATATCGGCTGGTTTGAGGTCGTGGATACCCGCGGACATATTGAAAACGGCCAGGTGGCCCATTTTCAGGTCACCGTTAAGATTGGTTTCCGTCTCGACTAAAAAGAAAACTCTCTCGTTGCATATCAAAGCCTTGCGCCTCACGACGAGGCGCGCTGTAATAGCCTGCAAACGGGGTTAACTATACCGGCACGACATTCTATCGCCGACAATCGGAAGCAAGCATGCCTGTAACGGAACACGATCTGCTCTTTGACCAGCAACACCTCTGGCACCCCTATACCTCCATGGTAGACCCGCTGCCGGTCTATCCGGTGGAATCGGCGCAGGGCGTGCACCTGCAGCTGAGTGACGGCCGTCAGCTTGTTGATGGCATGTCGTCCTGGTGGTCCGCCGTACACGGTTATGGTCATCCGGAACTGAATCGTGCGGCCAGCCAGCAGCTCGACAAGATGTCCCACGTAATGTTCGGCGGTCTGACCCACAGCCCGGCCATCGAACTGGGTAAGCGGCTCGTGGCCATGACACCCGAAGGACTGGAGCGGGTATTTCTCTGTGATTCCGGGTCTATCAGTGTCGAAGTCGCGATTAAAATGGCCATCCAGTACTGGCAGTCCCGCGGCCAGCCCGGCAAACACCGCATGCTATCGCTGCGTAACGGCTATCACGGCGATACCTTTGGCGCCATGGCTGTCTGCGACCCGGTCACCGGCATGCACGAGCTGTTCAGCGGGGTGTTACCGCAACACCTGTTTGCCCCGGCCCCGCAGTGCCGCTTTGATCAGCCCTGGGATATCGCTGATGCAACTGCGTTGGAGCAACTGCTTGCAGAGCACCACCAAAGCCTCGCCGCGCTGATTCTGGAACCCGTCGTTCAGGGGGCCGGTGGAATGCGCTTCTATTCCCCCCAATACCTGCGCCACGCGCGCGAGCTCTGCGATCGCTATCAGGTCTTGCTGATTGCCGACGAGATCGCCACGGGATTCGGCCGGGCCGGCAAACTGTTTGCCTGCGAATACGCCAACATGACACCCGACATTCTCTGTGTCGGCAAAGCCCTCACGGGCGGCTATATGACGCTGGCAGCGACGCTGACCCGGGCAGATATCGCCGAGACGATCTCCCGTGGCGGGGCGGGCTGTTTTATGCACGGCCCCACATTTATGGGCAACCCGTTGGCCTGCGCCGTGGCCTGTCGCAGCCTCGACCTGCTCAGCGAAGAACCCTGGCAGCCACGGGTTAGCGCCATCGAGAACGGGCTACGCAGCGGCCTGGAGCCCGCACGCACTTTGCCACAGGTTGCCGATGTCCGCGTCCTCGGCGCGATCGGCGTCATTGAAATGCAGCAACCGGTTGAGATGGCCTCCATCCAGCGTCAGTTTGTTGAGCGCGACGTCTGGGTGCGTCCGTTCGGCAAGCTGATCTATGTGATGCCGCCCTACATCATGACGCCAGCGCAGCTACAACAACTGACTAAAGCCATGGTCGAAGTCGCCGCGCTGCAATAAACTAACCGATATGGCACGCTTACCGGGAACGAAAAGCACGTTAAGCGGGCTATGATTCAGACAAACACGAAAAGGAGCCACTATGGCGCGCGTAAAACTGGATATGCCGCGGCATTTTACCTTCACCACCGACCTGCCTGTCCGCATCAGCGACATCAACTACGGTGGCCACCTGGGTAATGACTCGGTCATGTCACTGATCCACGAAGCCCGGGTCCGTTTCCTTAAGCGCTACGGGTATGTCAGCGAGCTGGATATGGATGGTTTGGGACTGGTGATGACCGACTCGATCATCATTTTCAAGGCCGAGAGCTTCCATGGTGAACAGGTACAGATCGACGTCACCGTCACCGATTTTAATAAATACGGCTGTGATTTTTTCTACCTGCTCAGCAATAAGGAAACAGCCGTCGAGATTGCCCACGCCAAAACCGGCATCGTGTTTTTTGATTATACTGAGCGCAAGGTCAGCCCGATTCCCGAGCTGTTTAAGTCAAAATTCATCAAAGAAACCGACTGAGCTGCAGCGGGCACACGCCAGTGCTGATTGCTAAGCCCTGACGGCCTTCCTCATCAAGGACAAGGAGTGTCCGATGCGTTTCCTCATACTGACTCTACTGGCTGCGGCCTGCCCTCTGACCGCCGTAGCTGCTATATACAGCTGGACCGATACACAGGGTCGCCAGCATTTCAGTGATGACCCCCTCCTGGCCGAACGGCATGCAGGGGTTCTTTACCAACCGGGCACGCCTTCAGCCAGCTCCACTCCGCTAGTACGCCCCCAACCCCGAAACACCTCGCGTAAAACAGCCCGTAAAACGCCCCGCTCGTCAACATCCAAAGCGAACTCCCGGGAGCGGCGCGCCAGCGCATCGATTTCAGCGAACAAAGCATGTCAGCGTTATGAACGGCAAATTGACGCCCTGACCCGCAAGCTGCGGCGCGCTCACAGTAACCGGCAGGGTAATCAATGGCGCGAACAGCGAAGGTTTTACCAGCACAAGCGCTGGCAGAGCTGCAGTTAAGAAGGAGCTCAATGCGATTGATCGAGCAACGTTATCTCCGGACGGCAGACCGCAATAGCACACAGCGACACGCGCCCCACCCAAAGCCGTCTATTCGTAACCCTGATAATTACCGCTGTTGTGGGCCAGGTCTTCAAAACGACTGAATTTACCGACGAAGGCCAGCCGACAACTACCGATAGGTCCATTTCGCTGCTTGCCGATAATGATCTCGGCGACGCCTTTATCCTCACTATCCTCGTTGTATACTTCGTCGCGGTAGATAAACATAATGACGTCGGCATCCTGCTCAATGGCGCCTGATTCCCGCAGATCCGAGTTAACAGGCCGCTTATTGGGACGATTTTCCAAACTCCGGTTCAGCTGCGAAAGCGCGATGACAGGGCACTCGAGCTCCTTCGCCAAGGCCTTCAACGAGCGGGATATCTCCGAGATCTCCTGAGTCCGGCTCTCAGCCGCGCCTTTGAGCGACATCAACTGCAAATAGTCGACCATAATCATACCGATGGCGCCGTGCTCACGCACAATCCGCCGCGCCCGGGCTCGCATTTCGTTGGGTGAAATTCCCGCCGTATCGTCGATAAACAAAGGTTTGTCTTTAAGCAGGTTCACCGCATTGGTCAGCTTGGGCCAATCCTCCTCCAGCAGCTTGCCATCGCGCACCCGGGTCTGGTCGATGCGACCGAGCGAGGCGAGCATCCGCGTAACGATGGATTCGGCCGGCATCTCCAGACTAAAGACCAGTACCGCCTTGTCTGTCCCCATCAACGCGTTCTCGACCAGGTTCATGGCGAAGGTGGTCTTACCCATGGATGGTCGGGCCGCAACGATCACCAGATCGGAGCGCTGCATCCCCGAAGTCATACCATCAAGGTCGGTAAATCCGGTACTGACTCCGGTCATCGTCGTGGTGGAGTTGAACAACTCGTCAATGCGCTCAACCGCTTTCTGCAGCAGCGGGTTTACAGGCTGCGGCCCCCCTTCCTTAGGGCGACTCTCGGCAATCTGGAAAACCTTGCGCTCCGCCTCGTCCAGCACTTCTTCGGAACTGCGTCCGTCAGTATGGAATGATGCATCGGCTATTTCGTTGGCTACCGTAATCAGCTGCCGCAACATCGCCCGCTCACGCACGATAGCCGCATAAGCCCGGATATTGGACGTACTGGGAGTATTCCTGGCCAGGTCTACCAGGTAATCCAGGCCACCAACCGCTTCGAGTTCATTGATACGGTCCAACTCTTCCGAGAGCGTCACCACATCCAGCGGCTGCTCGTTACTAACCAGCTTTTCCATGGTTTCAAAGATCTGCCGGTGTTCACGCCGGTAGAAGTCTATCGCGGCCAGATGCTCAGCAACCATATCCCAGACAGCGTTATCCAGCATCAAGCCACCCAGCACTGATTGCTCAGCCTCGAGAGAGTGTGGTGGCGTCTTGATGCGGTCTATTTCCGGATTATGTGCATCCGTATCTATCTGGTGGGCTGAGTCATTCATAGCTACGACTTTAATCCTGGACAGCGAGAGGCAGAAGCATCGGGCGATGCTCAGAGGGCATTGTAAACCGACAGACATAAAAAAACACCGCTCAGCTTACGCCGGGCGGTGTTTTCAGACCAAACCCTCCGACCTGATGGCCGGCGGTTCAGCGAGCTATCGAGGCTTATTCAGCAACAACAACCAGGCTCAGTACAGCAGTCACTTCGCTGTGCAGCTGGATGGCGATTTCGAACTCACCAGTGTTGCGAACAGGACCTTCCGGCAGACGCACTTCACTCTTAGCAACAGGCATGCCTGCTTCAGTGATCGCATCAGCGATATCACGTGCACCGATAGAACCGAACAGCTTGCCTTCATCGCCAGCTTTGGCAACAACAGTCAGCTCGATTTCGTTCAGCTTCTCAGCGCGCGCCTGTGCTTCAGACAGCTTCTCAGCTGCAGCTTTTTCAAGCTCCGCACGACGTGCGCCAAAGTTTTCCAGATTCGCCTTGGTGGCTGGTACTGCTTTACCGTAAGGGATCAGGTAGTTACGACCAAAACCAGCCTTAACATTGACCTGGTCACCCAGACCACCCATCTTACCAACTTTCTCGAGTAGAATGACTTCCATCTCGCCAACCTCTTTATGTCCGTTGAGCCGTCAAGCTCAAGACTTTGCCGGAACCCGCTTCCTGATGTCGACCAGACTGTCGACCACCGCTAACAGGATCAGCAACGATATCAAATACGGTCCGGCTACAA